>NZ_AECZ01000075.1 GCF_000179555.1 Solidesulfovibrio fructosivorans JJ] | reverse complement strand
ACAATCCTCAGCCAATTTTAGCAATCTGTAAGGCATGGGCGGCGTCCGCAAGGAGATCCAGGCTAAGCGGGGTAGCATCGCCGCCAAGCCGTATCGGCGATTGAACCGATACCCGAACGAGGCCAAGTAGCGTGAGGCGTGCTTTGCACGAACGGCTCGATACGTACCGAGCAATGCTGACTTGATGTTTCCGAGCATGGTGTTGACCCATTTGAAGATTGAGTCCTGCACGGCCTTGCGCCCGCTGTCGCGAACAGGTGCGTGTCTGCAGCCCGCAGCTTCAACTCCGGAAAAACACGGCAACCGGTCTGTCACCGCCAATGCTCCACAACTCAAGATGGCTTTGGACGCACGTTCCACCTCGTCACGGCGAAACCCCTTGACCCGGCACAGTTTTATCCGGTGCGGCTGACCTCCCTCGGTCGTCTCAACTGCGGCAATAAAAGGCACTTTTCCCGGCGCGCCGCGTCCACGTTTGCCTCCGCGACGCTTGCCGCCGAGGTAGGCATCGTCCATTTCCACGCGACCGGCGAGGGGTTGACGTCCTTCTCGCTCAAGCATGACCTGCATCAGCTTGTGTGAAATTTTCCAGGCGGTGGTCTGAGTAACTCCAAGCCTTCTGGATAATTCGACACTTGAAATACCGCCCTTGCTCTGGGTGAGGTGATAGATGGCCCGGAACCATGTCTTGAGGGGTAACTTGGTGGAAGCGAAGATCGTGCCCGCAGTCACCGAGGTCTGGGCACGGCAATGCGAACATTGAAACAATCGCCGTCTGCCAACGACGATCAGCGAGTACTTGCCCCCACCGCAGGCCGGACAGGCGAACCCCCTGGGCCAGCGCCATTCGACAAGGCGCGCCCAGCACTTCTCTTCAGTGCCGAACAGCATCTCAAAGGCATCTTCACTCATACCCTTTTGAAATTGTACCATGTTTTTTGGCATGCTCAACCCCTCCAACACGTTGAAGATACCATGTGGCGCAATGCTCGGCAATCAGCTTAGGATCGTAGGTAAGCAGG
>NZ_AECZ01000074.1 GCF_000179555.1 Solidesulfovibrio fructosivorans JJ] | reverse complement strand
ATCCAGGTCATCCGCCACATCCGGCCCAAGTATGCCTGCCGGGCCTGCGAGGGGGTGGAGGGTGACGGGCCGACGGTGAAAACCGCGTCCATGCCGCCCCAGATCATCCCCCAAGGCATCGTCACCCCGGGCTTGCTCGCCCATGTCGCGGTAGCCAAGTATGCCGACGCGCTGCCCCTGTACCGCCAGGAAGACCAGTTCGCCCGCCTGGGCCTGGACGTCTCCCGGGGGACCCTGGCCGGCTGGATGATCCGGGCGGCCAAGGCCTGTGAGCCGCTCATCGCCATGATCATTGCGGAGATCCGTTCCGGTCCCATCGTCAACATGGACGAAACCACGGTCCAGGTGCTTGCCGAACCAGGCCGGGCCAACACCACGAAATCCTTCATGTGGGTCGCCCAGGGCGGTACGCCGGGAAAACCGGTCGTGCTCTTTCGCTATCATCCGACCCGGGCCGGCAGCGTGGCCGCGGACATCCTCGGCGACTTCCAAGGCTATCTGCAGACCGACGGCTACAGCGGCTACGAGGCCCTGGGCGAACGGGAAGGCCTGCGCCATCTCGGTTGCCTGGCCCATGTCCGGCGCAAGTTCGTCGAAGTTGAGAAGTCTGCCGGCAAGAAGGCCAAGGGAGGCACGACCCATGCCGTCCTCGATCTGATCGGCAAGCTCTACGGCGTGGAGCACCAAGCCGAAAAGCAGAGGCTCGATCCAGAGCAGATTAAGGCTTTGCGAGCCGAAAAATCCAGGCTTATCCTGGACAAGCTCAAGGCTCTGCTCGATGCTCGCGTCACCACCACCCCGCCCAAGAGCTTGCTCGGCAAGGCCATCGGCTATGCCCTCAAACAGTGGGGCCGCCTGGTCGTCTATCTGGAAGACGGTCGGCTGCGCCCGGACAACAACCTGGCCGAGAACGCCATCCGCCCTTTTGCCGTGGGCCGCAAGAACTGGCTGTTTTCCGGCCACCCGCGCGGAGCCGACGCTTCGGCCGCGATTTATTCCCTCATCGAGACCGCCAAGGCCAATGGCCTGGAGCCGTACCGCTACCTACGCCACCTCTTCGAGCACTTACCGACGGCAACTACCGACGCCCAGCGCAAGGCCCTCTTGCCCCAGTACATCGATCCCAAACGCCTGATTATTCCTGCCTAAAACTTCTGCCGCCTTCCGATTGCCCTGACAAGATGCGCCCTATTGAGCGCTTAC
>NZ_AECZ01000073.1 GCF_000179555.1 Solidesulfovibrio fructosivorans JJ] | reverse complement strand
CGTAAGCGTCCAAATAGATACTTCTTACGCCGCTTGAATTTTCTGCCATGGTTTATCCCACAGGAGGACGACCATGGCAGCATCAGCAGCAGAGATGGGTTCCAAGAAGGCGTACTGGGCCGGACATATCGGGCGCTGGCAGCGTAGCGGCCTGAGCCAGGGAGCATACTGCCGAGAGCATGGCCTTTCCCAAAGTTCCCTGGGCTATTGGCGAAAGCGTTTGGGAGCCACGAACGACAGGGAGGCCGCGTCTTTCGTCACCATCGTCCCCGTGCCGCTGCTCGCGTCGGCCCAACCAGACATGGCAAACGCACCGGAACCGCTGCTGGTGCATGTGGGCAACGCCTTTCGCATCGAGATCCGGGGCGACTTTGTCGGGCCGGTGCTAGAAAAACTGGTCCGCACGCTGACGCGGCTGTGATGCTGCCGGCAAGCGGCGTCCGGGTCTATCTGGCCCTGGGAGCCACGGACATGCGCAAATCCATCGACGGCCTGTCCATCCTGGTGTCGCAGCAGTTGCAACTCGATCCGTTCGCCGGCCATCTGTTCGGCTTTTGCAACCGGAGTCGAACCATCATCAAGCTGCTTTACTGGGATCGTAACGGCTTTTGCCTATGGCACAAACGTCTGGAGCGCCATGTGTTTCGCTGGCCGACCCGCGAGGCCGAGGTGCTGGCCATCGATTCAAGGCAGCTTGCCTGGCTGCTCGACGGCCTGGATCCCCTGGCCGTGACGGGACACTCCCGTCTGGAATATTCAACAGTTTTTTGACCAGTATTTATTTGATTAAATTGAATAATATTGGTATATTGTTCGGGCTGTGGACATCAATTCCCTCCCCGACGACCCTGCCGCACTGAAAGCTCTCATTGTCGACATGGCTGCGGACCATCAGACGCAGATCGTCCAACTTGAGCAGCGCCTTCGTCTCCTGAACCTGATCATCTACGGCCCGAAGTCCGAAAAAAGGGCCCGCACCGGCCAGGAGCAGCAACTTTCTCTGTTCGACGAAGCCGAGCAGACGGTTGAAGAGCACACGCCGCAAACCTTCGAGGAAGCCTGCGCCCCGGCCCACACCCGTGGCAAACGCGGCCGTCGCCCTATTCCCGCCGATCTGCCCCGGGTTACGGTCGTCCACGACCTGCCGGAATCGGAAAAGACCTGCCCCTGCGGCGCTGAGCTGGTCCGCATCGGTGAGGAAGTCAGCGAAAAGCTCGACATCGTGCCGGCCAAG
>NZ_AECZ01000072.1 GCF_000179555.1 Solidesulfovibrio fructosivorans JJ] | reverse complement strand
GAGAACCCTTTTTAAAGGGTTTCCCCTCTCGCACTTTCTTCCTCGCCTCTTCTCCCCCTCATCGCATGCTTGGCTCCTGCCAAGTCAAAGATGGCATGCCCCACGGTCTTGAAGATGACGGGGCCGGACAGGCGCGGCGGCGTGTCCAGAAACCGCTCCAGGGGCATGACGCGCTCCCAGTTTACGCCGGCGCGCAGGTAATCCCCGGCCTCGACCCGGGCCGAGGGCAGATCGTCCACGAAAAGCGTGGCCCGGGAAACAAGCGATGCCGGCACTTCGGCCGCCTCGGGCGTAAACGATCCCACCGCCGCGACAAAGACATCGTCCCGCACGACATCCGGGAAAACCGGTTCCCGGCTGGTGGTGGCCGTGACAATCATGGACGCGGCCCTGGCCGCTTCGGCCAAGTCGTCGGCCACCCGCGCCGCGATGCCCTGCCCGCCGAGTTCCACCGCCATGGCCATAGCCCGGGCCCGGGTGCGCGAGGCCACCAGCACCTCCCGCAGGCCAAGCCCCTGGCAAAAGGCCTGGGCATGGCCCACGGCCTGCACGCCGGCCCCGACGACCAAAAGCGGCCCCTGTTTGTCAGCCGCCAAAAGCCGGGCCGCAAGCAGGCTCACCGCGGCCGTGCGCCGGGCGGTGAGTTCCCTGGCGTCGAGCACGGCGAGCTTGCGGCCGGTTGCGGCGTCGAGGACCAGCACCTCGCCCTGGATGACGGGCAGGTCCTTGTTGTGCGGGTGCACGGTGATGTTTTTCACGATGGCAATGGTGTCGTCCGCCGCCGGCATGCACAGAAGCATGCCTCCGGGCACGGGCACGGCCAGGCGTTCCGGCGCCGCAACGCGGCCGGCCAGACGCGCGCGCAACACGTCGGCGATCGCGTCGGACAGGGATGCATAATCGAACATGGGCTCTCCGGCCCCGTCGGGCGAAGGCCCAAGAGCGGCGGAAAGCCGGGTCAGCGCAGACGGGAATAGATGGTGATCATGGCGCCGCGTCGGGGGGGACGGTGGTTGTTGCGGATCAAAAAGGCCTCAATGGCCTTGGCCCCCTCGACCTTGGTGACCTTGCGGTAGGCGCACACGGCAAAGGTGACGTCCCATTCGGGATGGTAAAACTTGCTGATGATATTGGGCTCGTCCATACCAAGCCCTCCCGGAGGTTTCCGTGCGGGCGAGAGCCAAGCCCGCGCCCCTTTTTTACGCCATCTCGATCCGACGCCGCAAGCGCCTGACGGTATACGCCCCGCCTTCTCTCAAGGATCTTCCCCTAATGACAACCCCCTTGAAAGTTTTTCGGGGAGGGAGGGGGCGCGGGGGAGGGAGGCC
>NZ_AECZ01000071.1 GCF_000179555.1 Solidesulfovibrio fructosivorans JJ] | reverse complement strand
TTTCGGCGAACCGTCGTGAGCCCCGGGTAGTTACTCCCGGCCGCTCACCGTGTCAACATCTTTTTTCAACTTTCCGTGCCGCCGTTTGCGGCCCGGCCGTGTCCGGTTTCCCGTCGCGGAGGAGTGCTTTTACGCATCCCAGCGCGGCCCGTCAACACTTTTTTTCAACTTTCGTCCGATCGCTTGCGCTTTCGAACCGTGCCCGGCTTCCCGAAGCAGAGTTGGATTGTTTACCCGCTCGCTCCCGGCCCGTCAACACTTTTTTTCAAGTCACCCGGAAAACCGTTTGTCTTCCGGGCCGCGTTCCGGTTTCCCGGCACGCGGAGGAGTGCTTCTACGCCCCGTCGCCGGGGCCGTCAACACCTTTTTTCAACTTCCTGGAAAACCGTTCGTTCCCCGGCCCGTGTCCCGGTTTCCCGTGACGTGGGAGGGTGCTTCTACGTCCCGTTGCCGGAACCGTCAACACCTTTTTTTCAACTCCCGGGAAACCGTTTGCTTCCCGGCCCGCGTCCCGGCTTTCCGTGACGTGGGAGGGTGCTTCTACGTCCCCTTCCGGGAACCGTCAACACCTTTTTTCAAATTTCCCCGGGAAGCTCGCTTCCCGAAAAAAAGCGCCCCGGGCACCCGGGGCGGAGGAAGGCTTCTACGCGGGCGGGCACGGGCCGTCAACTACAAATTTCCCTCGCCCTTGGTATTTTCCAAAACATCATCAATGCCGAATGTTTGCGACAGCGCTTCGCCAGGGCGCAACGTGACGCGGGTGATGGTCCAGGCGTCGTTGTCGATGACGTCGGCATGCCCGTCCCCATCCGGGGACAAGGACCGGGCCAGTTCTTCCAGGAAGCCCTCGGCATCCACCCAGCCGCCTTCGTGCTCGAATTCCAGCCGCCCGTCCCGGTACGCGGCCGACTCCAGCGGGCACCCCGGGGCCAGCGCCGCCCAGGCGTCCGGGGACAGCCCCCGCGCTTCCCCGTAGACGCGGTAGGCCGGCTTCACGCCCCGCCCTCGTCGGCAATGAGCCGCTCGGCCACGTTCAAATCGTACATCTCCAGGGGATCGACCCCGGCTTTGTGCTTCTTGTATTCCGCCGCCGCCTGGGCAATGGCCTCATAGGGAATCCAGTCGTGCCCCTCCCAGATTTCGGGATGCTCGCTGTTCCACAGCCGAAACTCCACCTGGCCGTACCGGTGACGCACATACATGCGCACCCGCTTTTCCGCCGGATTGGGATAGTAATACAACCCCAACGTATCTTTCATTTTTCCTCCAAATAAGCTTCCAGGCCCGCCTAGCGCAGGCTCTTTTCGAATTCCTCGAAGGTGCGCCGAGCCGTCTCGTCCCAGGAGAACTCCCGGGACCGCTCCAGGCCCAGCGCCCCCTTTTCCCGCCGCAGGACCGCGTCGCCGGCCACCCGGGACAGCACCCGGGCCATGCCCTCGGCGTCGGACGGAACGTCGAGATAGATCCCGGCCTCCCCCGCCACCTCGGGCAGGCTCGAAAGCCTCGAGGTCACCACCGGGCAGCCGCAGGCCATGGCCTCCAGCACCGGCAGGCCGAAGCCCTCGTAGATGCTGGGATACACCAGGGCCAGAGCCTTGGTGTACAGCGCGGCCAGTGTCGCGTCGTCAGTGTAGCCGAGCTCGATGGGCGGGACCCCCTCCATGCGTTCGCGGGACCAGCCCGTCCAGCCGGCCGTGACCAGGGGCACGTCCAGCCCCGAGCGGGCCAGGGCCTTGGGAATCACATGCATGTTCTTGCGCGGGTCATAGGTGCCCACGAACAAAAAGTACCGCTCCGGCACCGCCGAGGGCAAGGGCGCCTCCATAGGGTGGAACACCTCGGGCTCGTGGGCGTTCCAGGTCACCCGGACGCGGTCCCGGTCGATCCCGAGCACTCGGACCATCTCGTCCCGGGTGAAGCCCGACACGGCCAGAAACCGCGAAACCCAGGCCAGCCGGCGGAAGAAAAACATCCGGAAATAGCGCACCCGCTCGGCCGGATGATGCTCGGGAAAGGTCAGCAGGGACAGATCATGCACGGTGAACACCGTCCTGACGCCCCTCGGGACCCGAAACGGAAAAAAAGCCGCCTCATGGTAGACGTCATAGCCCCGGGCCGCTCGCCAAAACGCCCATTCCCGCTGATAATGCCGGGCCAGGCGCACCCCGAGCGCCACCGACGGCGGCAGTTTCCAAAGCAGATCGGTCAACCGCGACCGGGCGGCCAGATTCTCCGGCGGCTTCGGCGGCTCCCGCCCCACCCGCTTGCCGTCAAAATAGCCGATCTCCAGCCGGTCGCCATAGCCCCGCTCCAACGCCCCGTACAAACAGCGCAAATAGCGGCCAATGCCCGTATTCACCGTGGCCAACGGCACGGCGTTGACGATGACGCGTAGCTTTCTCATGCGGTGTGTGGAGGAACCGGGGGAGGGAACCCCTTTTTGCAAAAAGGGGTTCCCTCCCCCGGG
>NZ_AECZ01000070.1 GCF_000179555.1 Solidesulfovibrio fructosivorans JJ] | reverse complement strand
CCGGGTGGCCGGGTCCCAGTGGCCGCCGGATTCGCGGGTGACGCTCTGGCCGCCGGGACCGGTGGTGGTGGCGCTGCGGTTGTAGCCGCCCGGCGTCCGGGTCGTGGTGGCCTCGTTGGTTACGGTGCGGCCCCGGGGACCGGTCACCGAACTCCTGCGCCGGAAGGCATGGCTGTTTCCGGCTTCGATCAACGTCAGGCCGACGAACAAAACGATCAAAGCGACAAGGCGGATGGCGTTCATGGGAGCGCTCCTTGGTGTTGGCACGGCTTGGTTGCAAACGCTGCGCGCCAGCGGCGCGCGGTGCTCCATGCTGTCCTGTTACCCTACTAGCCAGGATCGTGCCAGGCCCTACCCGCCCCAGACGCGGCCAGGGGCCTCATTTCCGCCCGGGCACAGGAAAGGCCGCCCGAAGGCGGCCTTGAAGAACCGGCGGATTGCCGAAATGTCGTCGATTCGGCCTCAGTGCATGCCCTCGTCCAGCTTGGCACCCATGGGCGGCTTTTTCATGATCCACATCAGCACGGCCAGCCCCATGAACATCATGGCCTGGGCGTGGAAAACGTCGCAAAAGGCCATGGCGTTGGCCTGCTGGAGCATGAGCTTGTAAAGGGCCGCCCCGGCCATCTGCGAGGCGTCGTAAAGCCCCAGCGCCTTGGCCGCCAGGTAGTCTTTGATCTGGGCGAAGGTCGACTGGTAGGTCAGGTTGTAGGGCGTCATGTTCTCGATGAGCCGGGCCTGGTGGAACTGGGCCCGGCGGGCGAGCAGCGTGGTGACGAAAGCCACGCCGAAGGAGCCGCCGAGGTTGCGCAACAGATTGAACACGGCCGAGGCGTTGTTCATGCCCTTTTTGGGGATGAAGGCCATGGTCAGGTAGGAAAGCGGCACGAAGAAGAAGGCGATGCCCACGGCCTGGATGTTGCGGGCGGTGATGGCGGTGCCGAGGTCGATGTCCAGGGAAAAGCCGGCCATGTTGAAGAGGGAATAGGCGCTGACGAGCAGCCCCACGCACAGGATGAAACGGGCGTCGACCTTCTGGGTCAGCTTGCCGACGATCGGCAGGATGACGAGCATGATGAGCCCGCCCGGGCCGAGCACCACTCCCGACAGAAAGGCCGTGTAGCCCATGAGGTTCTGCAGGTAGAGCGGCAACAGCACGATGGCCCCGAAAAAGGCGAAATAGCCGAAGAACATGACCACGTTGCCCGTGGCGAAACTCCGGTCCTTAAACACCTTGAGGTCGACGATGGGGTCCTTGCGCATCAGTTCCCAGACCACGAAGGTGGTCAGGCTGATCGCGGCCACGACCGAAAGCGCCAGGATGAAGTCGTTGTTGAACCAGTCGTCCTGCTGCCCCTTGTCGAGCACCACCTGCAGACTGCCAAGGCCCAGGCTTAGAAGGGCCAGGCCGATATAATCCACGGTGTCGCCCTTCTGGCGCCGTTCCAGATAGTCCGGGTCCTTGATGTAGAGCCAGATGAGCACCATGGCCAGCATGCCGACGGGCACGTTGATGTTGAAAATCCAGCGCCAGGAATAGTTGTCCGTGATGTAGCCGCCGAGAAGCGGTCCGAGGATGGGGCCGAGCACCGCGCCCATGGCGAAAATGGCCATGGCCAGTCCCCGCTCCTTGGGCGGATAGGCCTCGAGCAGGATGGCCTGGGACATGGGCTGGAGCCCGCCGCCGCCGATGCCCTGGACGATGCGGAAGAAAATGAGCATGCCGAGGCTCGTGGCCAGCCCGCACATCATGGAGGCGACGGTGAAGACCACGACCGAGAGCATGAGATAGTTGCGCCGGCCGAAGACCTTGGAAAGGTAGCCGCTTATGGGGATGACGATGGCGTTGGACACGAGGTAGGACGTGAGCACCCACGTCACCTCGTCCTGGCCGGCCGAAAGGCTGCCCTGGATATGTTGCAAGGCCACGTTGGCGATGGACGTGTCGAGAATTTCGATCAATGTCGGCACCATCACCGCGATGGTGATGAGCCATTTGCTGGGGGCGCGTTCTGCCATGGCCTCGTGCCGTATCCTTGAAAAACGGTTGCGAAAATACGAGGCCCGACACTAGTCGGTGTGGATGGTGGGCACGACGCTCATGCCCAGGCGCAGCTTGGGCAGCTCCCCGTTTTCCTTGTCGAAAACGATCTTGACGGGGATGCGCTGCACCACTTTCACGTAGTTGCCCGTGGCGTTTTCCGAGGGGAAAAGCGAAAAGACCGAGCCCGTGCCGGCCATGATGGACTGCACATGGCCCGTGATCTCGCGGCCGGGATAGGTGTCGACCTCGATGGTCGCCTTCTGGCCGGGATGCACGTGCTTGAGCTGGGTTTCCTTGTAGTTGGCCGTGACCCACAGCTCTTCCGGGTCCAGGGGGACAACGGTCATCAGCGCCTGCCCGGCGGCGACGAGCCGGCCGGATTCGATCTGCTTCTTGGTCACGTGGCCGGCCACCGGGGCCACGATCTTGGTGTACTCGAGATTGAGTTCGGCCTGCCGGACCTTCTCCTTGGCCAGCTCCACCTTGGCCCGCTGGGCCGCCGCTTCCTTGGTCTGGATGACGGCCTGCTCCTCGCCGGTCTTGGCCAGGGCGATCTGGGAACGCAGCCGCCGGATGCTGGCCTGGATCGATTCCAACCCCCGGTTCGCGGCCGCCGCCTTGGCCCGGGCCGCCCGCAGTTCGGCCTCGTGCCCCCGGCGCTTGTTCTCGATGCTGTCCAAATCGGACTGGGCCACCACGTCCTGGTGCCGCAGCTGGCTGATGCGGGTGAAGTCCAGCTTGTCCTGGTCCACCTGGGCCTGGATCTGGGCCACGGCTTCCTCGGCCGCGTCGCGCTCCTTGGTCGCCTGGTCGAGGCCGCGCTGCTGTCCTTCCATTTCGGCCTGGGCCGAGGCCACCTTGGAGGAGGTCTGGGACAGTTGCAACGGCACGCCGAGATCAAGGGCGGCAAGCGAAGCCTCGGCTGCGGCCAGGTCCGCCTTGGCCTGGGCCAGGGCGACCTTGTAGTCGGTGGGATCGAGGGTGACCAGCACGTCGCCCGGGGCCACGAGCTGGTTGTCCTCCACCGGCACCGTCTCGACATAGCCGGCCACGCGCGGCGTGATGGGATGGACCTTGCCGTCTATAAACGCGTCGTCCGTGGACACGAGTCCCCGCACATACAGGTAGTAGCCGAAGCAGGCGATGACGGCCACGGCCACCGTCACGACCAGGATGCGCTTGCGCTTGCCCGGCGTTCCGTCGGGCTTGTGCTTGGGGCGGAAAGAAAGCTTCATGCATTGTCCTTTGCGTCGAGGATGGCGTCCAGGC
>NZ_AECZ01000069.1 GCF_000179555.1 Solidesulfovibrio fructosivorans JJ] | reverse complement strand
AAGACTTTTAACTATTATGAAGTGTTATCGTTATAGAACCCGTAATCGTTGAAAGTTTTTGGGAGGGGAGAGCGCGAGAGGGGAACCCTTTTTTCAAAAAGGGTTCCCCTCTCGCATGCTTCAATCCTCAACCGTAAGTTTAGTAGCCGCGTGTTTCCTGGCTGTGGCCGATAAGCCCGCCGGCGATGCCGCCGAGCGCGCCGCCGATGCCCGCGCCGATGCCGGCATTGCCGCCGGAGATGGCGCTGATGGCCGCGCCCGCGCCCGCGCCGAGCGCCGCGCCGGAAAGCGCGCCCTGCTGGGTTTTGGTCATATTGGTGCAGCCCAGACCGCCGACAAGCAACAATGCGGCGATCACCGCGCTCAAACGCTTCATGACGTCCTCCTTTATGCAACCATGGGCCTTGGTCGGCCCACTGTTCTTGTCATACGCGCGGATGGCGCGAAAATTCCGAACCAAGCGGACGCCATCGGCTAGTTGCCGGCCTTGGTCTTGGTGTGCCCCGCCTTGGCTTTGGCCGCCTTGGCCTTGACGTCCTCGGAAACCTCCGTGGGCAGGCTGGACGCCGGGCAGTTGGGCTTGGCCATCTCGTACCACATCACCGACACCACCGGCCGCTTGAGTTTGTCCGGATGCGCGGCATACCATTTGTCGATGGTGTCGACCATCTGGTCGAACGTATAGGGGCTCAGGCCCTCGGCCCAGGCCTCAATGGTGCTGTTTTTCGCCGGATGCTTGCCCTGCACTTCCTGGTCCAGCTCGATGATGGTGGCCGCGCCGACCAGAAACGCCTTGCGCTCCTGCGGCGTGGATTTCATCCAATGTTCGCCGGTCACGACCGGCATCGGACGATCCTCGGCCAAGGCGGGCACGGCCATGGCCGCGGCCAGAAGCAGCCCACAGACCAGCAACCCCAAGATTTTCGACTTCACGTCTCGCTCCTTTGCAAATGGTCTTCCCATCGGTACATCGAGAATTCGCGACAGCGGCACAACGACCTTCCCCAACGGCAGGCAGTGCGACACTCTTCCCGAAACTATGCAGAAGAGCCACGTGAATTGCAAGAAGAGCACAACTTGCCAAGCCCGTTGACGCGCCTTAACCATTCCCCCGGGAAACAACCATGACGCACCAAACCACCCTCTCCCAGGAACTGTCCCGTCCGCTGCTGGCCGGCGCATTCCTCTCCGACATCGACCGCGACCGGCTGCTGGCCGCCCTGCCCCGGGCCGAGGGCCCCGAACTCGCCGCCCTGGCCCGGGCCGCCGACGCCATCCGCCGCGCCCGCCTCGGCAACGCCGCCTCGCTTTGCGCCATCATCAGCGCCAAATCCGGCCGCTGCGGCGAGAACTGCGCCTTCTGCGCCCAGTCCGGACACCACCACACCAGCGCGCCCGAATACCCCTTTCTCGCGCCGGAACGCATCGTCGCCGCCGCCAAGGCCATGCACGACGCTGGCGTGGCCCGCTTCGGCATCGTCGCCTCGGGCAAGGCCCTGCCCCAGGCCGAACTGGAACACGCCGCCACCGCCATCGCCGGCATCACCGCCTGCGGCATGGCCGCCGACGCCTCCTTCGGCGTGCTGCCGGACGACGCCCTGGCCCGGCTCAAGAGCGCCGGACTCGCCGCCTACCACCACAACCTCGAAACCTCGCGCGCCTTCTACCCGCGCATCTGCACCACCCGCAGCTTCGAGGACAACCTGGCCGTGCTGCGCACCTGCAAACGCCTCGGCATCCCCATCTGCTCCGGCGGCCTGTTCGGCATGGGCGAATCCTGGGCCGACCGCGCCGACCTGGCCCAGACCCTTCTCGAAGCCGGGGCCATGTCCATCCCCATCAATTTCTTAAGCCCCATCCCGGGCACGCCCCTGGGAGGCCGGCCGCCGCTCACGCCCGACGAAGCCACCCGCATCGTCATCCTGCTGCGCTTCCTGCTGCCCGACCGCCATCTGCGCATCTGCGGCGGCCGCCCCACCGTCTACGGCGCGACCGCCCCCCTCGCCCCCATGACCGCCGGCGCCGACGGACTCATGGTCGGCGACTACCTGACCACCAGCGGCGGCACCCTGGAGGCCGACAAGGCCGGATTGGCGAAGCTCGGGTTCAGCCTGTAGGGAGGAGGTGGAGGAACGGAAGCGGGGCGCTGCCCCGGACCCCGCCGGAGGGCTTATGCCCTCCGGACCTCCCTTTACCGGGTTGGGATGACGGGTGGAGGTGTTGGAGGGTGGTGGTGAGGACGGGTTGTTTGTTGCCGCAATCGGCCCGGCGACACGAGGGGCTAACGCCCCTCGACGCCGGACACGATTGCGGCAACAACCGCGCCAGCGGCGAAGCGCCGCATTTCAAGAACAAGCAATTTTTCTGAAATGTCGCCCCAAAGGGGCGACCGGCGTGGTGGAGGCGGAATTTGTCGGGACGAGCTTGTCGCGAAGCGACATGCACCGTCCCGACAAATTCCGCCTCCATCTTCTCCACTCTCCGCCAGACCGCGCGCAACCAGAGCCCCCGCCCGACCAGAGCACACCGGACGGGGGGGTCCGGGGGGCCCGTGGCCTCCCGGCGGAGTGCAGAGGCAGCGCCTCTGCCGGGGTACGGGGCAGAGCCCCGCTCTTTCCTCTCTCCCCTGCCTGCCGCGTCCGCCTCGCCCGCCGACGGCTAAGCGCCGTCGATCAGGCGGCGGGCTTCGGCTTCGGGGATGATCTCCCAGGCGGATGGGAACAGCAGCATGATGACCGCATAAAAAACCAACGCCAACGACACGAGAGCGCTTCTCATGTCTTTCTCCCCCTGTTTGCGTAACACCCAGGACCGTGAGGACCTGGCTCCCTGCTTCCTTTGTATGCTTTTTGGTTCCAGCGGCAAGAAAAAAAGCGGAAAAACGTTCGATTGTTTGCGCATGGTGTCGGCTTGCGCTACATAATGGCCGAACCTTTTGTATTTCGACTTCAAGGAGCGGCACCATGGCCCTTTTTGGCGGTGACAAGGACAAGAAAGCCAAGGATACGAAGAAGGCGGCAAAGGACGAGCCCAAACGACTCATCTCGAAAGACAACATTCCGGAACTCAAAAAGTTTTTTGAACCGATGCAGGAACCGGTGGAATTGCTTGTTTTCACCGATCCCAAACAGAACGTCCCGTACAACGGCTTCATGGAATCCTTGTGCCGGGAGCTGGCTGAGATCACGGACAAAATCACGGCTAGGTTCGAGACTTTGGAAAGCGACGCGGCCAGACAGCACGGCGTGGATTTCTCTCCCACGCTGCTTTTGGCCCCGGACCGGTACAAGATCCGCTACCTGGGCGCGCCGCTCGGCGAGGAGGCGCGCACGCTGATCGAGACCATCCTGCGCATTTCGGTCGGCAAGAGCGGCCTGGGCCAGACGTCCCAGGGGCTGCTCAAGGAGCTGACCGAGGAGCGCCATATCCAGGTGTTCGTCAACCCCTCCTGCCCGTACTGCCCGGGGCAGGTGGCCAATGCCTTCCACTGCGCCATCGAGCGGCCGGACCTCGTGTCCGCCGACTGCGTGGACGCCTCCCAGCACATCGAGCTGGCCCAGCAACACCAGATCGGCTCGGTGCCGCACACCATCATCAACGACGAATTTTCGACCCTGGGGCTGTTGCCCGAGGAGCGTTTCGTGGCGGAGTTGGTGACGCTCAAGACCGCCGAGGAGTTCCTTGGCGGACACCACGAGCTGGAGGATGGCGGACAGGATGTCGTCGAGGTGGACGTGGTGGTGGCCGGGGCCGGGCCGGCCGGGCTGACGGCCGCCATGTACGCCGCGCGAAGCGGGCTTTCGGCCGTGGTGCTGGAGAAAAACGTCATCGGCGGCCAGGTGGCGCTTACCCCGGTGGTGGAGAACTATCCCGGGTTCGCCAACGTGCCGGGCAAACGGCTGATGGAGATGATCGCCGATCAGGCGCGCGGCTACGCCCAAGTGCACGAAGGCGAAGGCATCGAAGAGGTCAAGGTCGGCCGGAATATCGAGGTCTACACCGACAAGACGGTATATCTGGCCAAGGCGCTGATCCTGGCCACCGGCGCGACCTGGAAGAAGCTCGGCGTGCCCGGCGAGGACCGCTACTTCGGCTTCGGCGTCAGCTACTGCTCGACCTGCGACGGCTATCTGTACAAGGAAAAGAAGGCCGTCATCGTCGGCGGCGGGGACACGGCCCTCACCGACGCGCTGCATCTGAAAAACTTGGGCGTGGACGTGACCGTCATCCATCGACGCCAGGAGCTGCGGGCCGAAAAATACCTCCAGGACGCGGTGGCCAAGGCGGGCGTGGCCCTGCTTCTCGGCTCCGTGGTCACGGAAATTCTCGGCGACGACAAGAAGGTGACGGCGGTGAAGGTGAAAAACGTGGTCGACGACTCCGAACAGGAGATCACCACCGATGCCGTGTTCGTGGCCATCGGGCTCGAGCCCAATACCGCCATCGCCGAGGAGCTGGGCCTGAAGCTGGACAAGGACGGCTTTATCCGCACCGACCGGGGCAAACGGACCTCCATCCCCCGCATCTACGCCGCCGGCGACGTGACCGCCGGCGCGCGCCAGATCGTCACCGCCGTGGGCGACGGCTCCACCGCCGCCCTCTCGGCCTTCGAAGACCTGTCGCATCCGTATTGGAAGAAGGAAAAAGCTTAAGAACGGGAAAGAGAATGCGAGAGGGGAAACCCTTTAAAAA
>NZ_AECZ01000068.1:2500-5138 GCF_000179555.1 Solidesulfovibrio fructosivorans JJ] | reverse complement strand
TTTTTTTGTGTCTTTCGATTGTGGCGCGGGGCATAAAAAAAGCCCCGGAGATTCTTTTGAATCTCCGGGGCTTTGAAAAAGAGCCCTGGCGGCGACCTACTTTCCCACGCAAGAGTACGCAGTATCATCGGCGATGGAGGGCTTAACTTCCGAGTTCGGAATGGGGTCGGGTGTACCCCCTCCTCTGTGACCACCAGGACAAATATATAAGTTAAAATAAGGGATGGGATTGTTTGGATGGCAAAAATCAAGTCGAACGGACTATTAGTACCGGTTTGCTGAGCACATTGCTGTACTTGCACATCCGGCCTATCAACCAGGTAGTCTACCTGGGTCCTTCGGGGAGAACTCGTCTTGAGGCGGGCTTCCCGCTTAGATGCTTTCAGCGGTTATCCCTTCCGAACGTGGCTACCCTGCGATGCCGCTGGCGCGACAACAGGAACACCAGGGGTTCGTTCATCCCGGTCCTCTCGTACTAGGGACAAACCCTCTCAATTCTCCAACGCCCACGGAAGATAGGGACCAAACTGTCTCACGACGTTTTAAACCCAGCTCGCGTACCACTTTAATCGGCGAACAGCCGAACCCTTGGGACCTGCTCCAGCCCCAGGATGTGATGAGCCGACATCGAGGTGCCAAACCGCATCGTCGATATGAACTCTTGGATGCGATCAGCCTGTTATCCCCGGCGTACCTTTTATCCATTGAGCGATGGCCCTTCCATGCGGGACCACCGGATCACTAAGGCCCACTTTCGTGCCTGCTCGAGATGTCTCTCTCACAGTCAAGCTCCCTTATGCCTTTGCACTCGACGGCTGGTTTCCAATCAGCCTGAGGGAACCTTTGCATGCCTCCGTTACTTTTTGGGAGGCGACCGCCCCAGTCAAACTACCCGCCAGACAATGTCCCCAAGCCGGATAACGGCATTGGGTTAGAAGCTTAGACAATCGAGGGTGGTATTTCAAGGTTGGCTCCACCGACGCTGGCGCGCCGGTTTCACAGCCTCCCACCTATCCTACACACGAGTGCCCAAGCTCCAATGTCAAGCTGTAGTAAAGGTGCACAGGGTCTTTCCGTCTTTCCGCGGGTAGACGGCATTTTCACCGCCACATCAATTTCACTGAGTCTCTGGTCGAGACAGCGTGGAGATCGTTACACCATTCGTGCAGGTCGGAACTTACCCGACAAGGAATTTCGCTACCTTAGGACCGTTATAGTTACGGCCGCCGTTTACCGGGGCTTCGGTTTAGAGCTTCGCTTGCGCTGACTCCACCCCTTAACCTTCCGGCACCGGGCAGGTGTCAGTCCGTATACGTCGTCTTACGACTTCGCACAGACCTGTGTTTTTAGTAAACAGTCGCCACCACCATTTCTCTGCGGCCCCCCCAGGCTTACGCAGTAAATGCTTCACCAAAGGGGGCACCCCTTATCCCGAAGTTACGGGGTCATTTTGCCGAGTTCCTTAACCAGAGTTCTCTCAAGCGCCTTGGGATACTCTCCCCGCCCACCTGAGTTGGTTTGCGGTACGGTCTGCTTGTGCTAAACTTAGAAGCTTTTCTCGGCAGCATAGGATCAGTCACTTCAGCCTTACGACACGGCATCACGTCTCGGCCTTGAAGGAGAACGGATTTGCCTGTTCTCCAAGCCTACACGCTTGCACCGGCACATCCAACGGCCGGCTGACCTACCTTCCTGCGTCCCTCCGTCGCACACACAAACAGGTACAGGAATATTAACCTGTTTTCCATCAGCTACGCCTTTCGGCCTCGCCTTAGGGACCGACTCACCCTGGGAAGATTAACTTTACCCAGGAAACCTTGGGCTTACGGCGAACGGGTTTCACACCCGTTTTATCGTTACTTATGCCAGCATTATCACTTCCCATTAGTCCAGCAAGCTTTACAACTTGCCTTCATCCCGTCTGGGAACGCTCCCCTACCGTCCATCCGAAGATGGACCCGAGGCTTCGGTACCATGCTTAGCTCCGTTACATTTTCGGCGCAGGACCACTAGACCAGTGAGCTATTACGCTTTCTTTAAAGGATGGCTGCTTCTAAGCCAACCTCCTGGCTGTCAGAGCGGTCCCACTTCCTTTCCCACTGAGCATGGATTTGGGAACCTTAGCCGTCGATCTGGGCTCTTACCCTCTCGACCCTGGACCTTCGCACCCAGAGTCTGACTCCCGGACAATAAATGAACGGCATTCGGAGTTTGATAGGGTTTGGTAACCTGGTGGGGCCCCTAGCCCTTTCAGTGCTCTACCTCCGTTCATCCTATCCGAGGCTATACCTCAATATATTTCGGGGAGAACCAGCTATCACCGAGTTTGATTGGCCTTTCACCCCTATCCACAAGTCATCCCAATGGTTTTCAGCCCATATGGGTTCGGTCCTCCACTCGGTTTTACCCGAGCTTCAACCTGCTCATGGATAGATCACCCGGTTTCGGGTCTTCCTCGCCGTACTTTTCGCCCTATTCAGACTCGCTTTCGCTGCGGCTCCGGTATTTTAACCTTAACCTCGCACGACAAGGAAACTCGCTGGCTCATTATGCAAAAGGCACGCTCTCACCGGATAAACCGGCTCGAACCGCTTGTAGGCAATCGGTTTCAGGTTCTCGTTTCACTCCCCTCACAGGG
>NZ_AECZ01000067.1 GCF_000179555.1 Solidesulfovibrio fructosivorans JJ] | reverse complement strand
GGAGGGTGGGGGTCCGGGGGAGGGAACCCCTTTTTTCAAAAAGGGGTTCCCTCCCCCGGTGTCTCATTCCCTTCCTAAAAACCGGGAAGCTCGGCGAAGAGCTTGACGCTCATGGGCGCGACCAGAAGCTCGGGGGCCTTGGCCGCGAAACCGGTCAGATGGGGAGTTTGCAAGTGGCTGGCCAGGAGTTCCCGGCTCTCCCAGGCCTCGACCAGCACGAACTCGCCGGGGCGGGACGTGGACTCGTAGAGGTCGTAGGCGATATAGCCCGGATCTTTCTGGGTCGGGGCGATAAGCCCGGTGAGTTCCTCTTTGAGCTTCGCCTCGAGGCCGGGCTTGGCCACGAACTTGGCCACGACGTTGACGACGCCTTCCGCCATTGGTGATCCTCCTTTTCGATTTACCGCAAGGAATCTACCGGCTAGGTCTTTTCAGCGTCCAGGTCAACGGGGGGGTGCGCCGAACATGGCAAAGCCGTAACCCGGCCGCACCATCCCGGGAAAGTATTGACCGGCCCGGCTTTTCCGCCGTACATCCCAGGGCAATGCAGCTTCACGCAAGGCGGACGGATGACTGGCAACGGTCGTGAAGACGAAACCAGGATGCGGCTCCTTGATGCCGCCGGCGAAATCTTCTCCTGCAAGGGGTATCAGGCCGCCACCGTCCGCGAGATCACCAAATTGGCCAAGGCCAATCTGGCCGCCATCCACTATCATTTCGGCAGCAAGGACCGCCTGTACCAGGCGGTGCTCGAACACGCCCATCGCGAGGCGGGCCGGCGCTATCCGCCGGACCTGGGGCTCGTCGGCGAGGCCCCTCCGGAAACGCGGCTTTACGCCTACGTCCGCGCCCTGCTGCTGCGGCTTGAGGACAAGGGCCGCCACAGCTGGCTCCTGCGGCTGATGGCCCGGGAAATGGCCGAGCCCTCGTCCAACCTGACGACGGTGGTGGACCGCTGCCTGGCCCCGGCCAACGCCGTGTTGCGCGACATCGTTGCCGCGCTGCTTGGCGGGGCCCCCGAGCCCCTGGCCGTGGCCCGCTTCTCGGAAAGCATCGTCGGCCAGTGCCGCCACTTCGTCCTCGACCGGCCGGTCCTCGAACGGCTCTATCCCGATTGCGATCCGAGCCAGGACGGCGTCGACGCCCTGGCCCTGCACATCACCCGGTTTTCCCTGGCCGCCATGGGCTTCCCGAAGGCCATGGAGTTCCCCCCGCCCACCCTTGAACCGCTTTCCGGAGACGCCTCGTGAGCCGCATGTTTGTTTCGCGCGCCATGATCCTGGCGCTTTCCGTATGCTGTGTCTGGTCCTGCGGGGGCTCCGGCGAGAAAAAAGCCGGACGCGACGCCGGGCCGGTGCCGGTGGTGGCCGTTCCCGCCGTGGCGACCACCCTGCCCCTTGTGGTCAAGGCCGTGGGCAACGTGGAACCCATGGCCACGGTTTCGGTCAAACCCCGGGTCGACGGGGCCATCACCGCCCAGCTTATCAAGGACGGGGCCGAGGTGGCCAAGGGCGATCCGCTGTTCCGCCTGGACCCGCGCCCCTTCGATCTGGCCATCCGTGAGGGGCAGGCCAAGCTGGCCCGCGACAAGGCCCTGCTGGTCAAGGCCGAGGCGGACCTGACGCGCTACGCCACGCTCAAATCCAAGGACGTGGTGGCCCAGGAGCAGTACGACCAGACCTTTTCCCAGGCCAAGACCCTGGAGGGCACCATCCGCCTCGACGAGGCCAGCCTGGACCGGGCCCGATTGGACCTCGAGTACGCCGACATCCGCGCCCCCATCGCCGGCCGGGTCGGCACGGTGATGCTCACCGTCGGCAACGTGCTCAAGGCGGGCGACGACCGCGTCATGTGCGTCATCAACCAGATAAGCCCCATCTTCATCGCCTTTTCCCTGCCCGAACGCTACCTCCCCGCCATCCAGGCCAAAAACCGCCAGGGCGCGCTCACCGTCACCGCCGTCCCGGCCGGCGAGGACGATTCCCCCCCGGTAAAGGCCAAGCTCGCCTCCATCGACAATGCCGTGGATGCCAAGACCGGCTCCATACGGCTCAAGGCCATCGCCGAAAACGCCGACCACCGTCTCTGGCCCGGCCAGTTCGTGCGCGTGGGGCTCACCCTTTCCACCCTTGCCGATGTGGTGGTCATCCCGACCCAGGCCGTCATGGACGGACTCAAGGGCCCCTACGTATACGTGGTCAAAAAAGACGGCACGGTGGACGCCCGGCAGATTACGCCCGGCCCCATCATCGACGCCCGGACCGTGGTGGAAAAGGGGCTCTCCCCCGGCGAGATGGTGGTCACCGACGGCCAGGTGCGCCTGGCCCCGGGACTCAGGGCCGCCATCAAGGCCGCGCCCGACGCCAAGGCCGACGCCAAGGCCGACGCCAAGGCCGACGCCAAGGCCGCGCAATGAACCCGGCCGCCATATTCATCACCCGGCCGGTCATGACCACCCTGGTCATGGCCGCCATCCTCATTTTCGGCGTGATGGCCTACCTGAAGCTGCCGGTCTCAGATCTGCCCAACGTCGATTTCCCCACCATCGAGGTGCGGGTGTCGCTGCCCGGGGCCAGCCCCGAGACCATGGCCGCCGCCGTGGCCAACCCGCTGGAGAAGCAGTTCTCCACCATCGCCGGGCTCGACTCCATGACCTCCATCAACTCGGTGGGGTCCACGCGCATCACCCTCCAGTTCGCGCTTGACCGCAACATCGACGCCGCCGCCCTGGACGTGCAGTCGGCCATGACCACCGCCGGCAAGGACCTGCCCGACGACCTGCCCTCGCCGCCGTATTTCCGCAAGGTCAACCCGGCCGACGCGCCCATCCTCTATCTTGCCATCTCCTCGGACGTCATGCGCCTGTCCGACGTGGACGAGTACGCCGAAAACATGATGGCCCAGCGCATCTCCATGGTGCCGGGCGTGGCCCAGGTCTCGGTCTACGGCTCGAAAAAGTACGCCGTGCGCATCCAGCTCGACCCGGAAGCCATGGCCGCCAAGGGCATCGGCGTGGACGAGGTGTCGGACGCGGTCAAAAAGGGCAACGTCAACCTGCCGGTCGGCACGGTGTCCGGGCCGTCCAAGGAATACACCGTGCGCTCGAGCGGCAAGTTACTCACCGCCGCCGGCTACAAGCCGCTGATCGTGGCCTGGCGCAACGGCTCGCCCGTGCGCCTGTCCGAAATCGCCAAGGTCACGGATTCGGTGGAGGAAACCCGGCGCTTCAACTGGTTTTCCGGCACCCCGGGCCTGGTGCTCGCCATCCAGCGCCAGCCCGGCACCAACACCGTGGAAGTGGTGGATTCCATCAAGGCCCTGCTCCCCCACTTCCAGGCGCAGCTGCCGGCCTCGGTCAACCTGCGCGTGCTCTACGACCGGTCGGCCTCCATCCGCGAGTCCGTCTCCGACGTCAAATTCACCCTGGTTTTGACCGTGTGCCTCGTGGTCATGGTCATCTTCCTTTTCCTGCGCAACATCCCGGCCACGGTCATCCCGAGCCTGGCCCTGCCCATGTCGGTCGTCGGCACCTTCGCGGCCATGTACGTGCTGGGCTTCAGCCTGGACAACATCTCGCTCATGGCCCTGACCCTGTCCGTCGGCTTCGTGGTGGACGACGCCATCGTCATGCTCGAAAACATCGTGCGCCACCTGGAGATGGGCAAAACACCCCTGGCCGCCGCCATGGAAGGGTCCAAAGAGATCAGCTTCACCATCGTCTCCATGACCATCTCCCTGGCCGCCGTCTTCCTGCCGGTCTTTTTTATGGGCGGCGTGGTGGGCCGGCTCTTTCACGAATTCGCGGTCACCATCATGGTGTCCATCCTCATTTCCGGTTTCGTGTCCATTTCGCTCACCCCGATGCTGTGCAACCTGATTTTGAAGCCCCATGCCCCGGTGCGCCACGGCAAGGTCTACAACGCCGTCGAGCGGGCCTTCGACGGCCTGCGCGACTTCTACGACGCCAGCTTGCGCCTCGTGCTCAAGCACCACGCCCTGACCATGTGCGTCTCGCTGGTGCTGCTCGGGGTGACGGTCTGGCTTTTCCGGGCCATTCCCAAGGGATTTTTGCCGAGCGAGGATACGGGGCGTCTCATGGTCACCACCGAGGCCGAGGAAGGCGTGTCGTTCGGGGTGATGATGCGGCGCCAAAAGCTGCTCAACGAAATTGCGGCCAAGGACCCGGACGTTTCGCAATACATGTCCGTCATCGGTTCGGGCGGCCCGAACAACACCAACAACAACGGCCGCATGATGCTGTCGCTCAAGTCCCTGGACGAGCGCAGGGACAGCGCCGATACGGTGATGCAGCGCATCCGCCGGGCCTTCGCCCAGGTGCCGGGGCTTCGGGCCTACCTGCAAAACCCGCCGCCCATCCGCATCGGGGGCCGGTCGTCCAAAGGCCAGTACCAGTTCACCCTGCAAGCCTCGAACACGGAGGAGCTTTTCGCCGCGGCCGCCGCCTTCGAGCAGAAAATGCACGCCATCGCCGACATCCAGGACGTGACGTCGGACCTGCAGATCAAAAACCCGGAACTGCGCGTGGACATCGACCGCGACAAGGCCTCGGCGCTCGGCATCTCGGCCTACCAGATCGAAAACGCCCTGGCCACGTCCTACGGCAACCGCCAGATCTCGACCATCTACGCCCCCAACGACACCTATCAGGTCATCATGGAGCTGGCCCCGGCCTATCAGGCCAATCCCGACGCCCTTTCGCTGCTCTACGTGCGCTCCGCCGACGGCCAGCTCGTGCCGCTCGACACGCTGGTCAAACGCGAGGTGTCGGTGGGACCGCTTTCGGTCAACCACTCCGGGCAGACGCCGTCGGTGACCATCTCGTTCAACCTGCGCCCCGGCGCGTCGCTGGGCGGCGTGGTCACGGCGGTGGAAGAGCTCGCCCGCAAGGAGCTGCCGGGCTCGATCTTCACCAGCTTCCAGGGCGAGGCCCAGGCCTTCCAGAGCTCGCTGACCGGCATGGCCGTGCTGCTCGCCATGGCCGTGCTGGTCATCTACATCGTGCTCGGCATCCTCTACGAGAGCTTCATCCACCCGCTGACCATCCTGTCGGGGCTGCCCTCGGCCGGCGTCGGCGCCCTGGCCACGCTCATGCTCTTCGGCATGGACCTCAACATCTACGGTTTCGTCGGCATCATCATGCTGATCGGCATCGTGAAAAAAAACGCCATCATGATGATCGACTTCGCCCTGGAGGCCCAGCGCGGCAAGGGCATGCCCGCCCGCCAGGCCATCTACGAAGGGGCGCTGACCCGTTTTCGGCCCATCATGATGACCACCATGGCGGCGCTCATGGGCACGCTGCCCATCGCCCTGGGCTTCGGCGCGGGCGCGGCGGCCAGACGGCCGCTGGGGCTCTGCGTGGTCGGCGGACTCATCGTGTCGCAGCTGCTCACCCTCTACTTCACGCCCGTCTACTACATCTACCTCGACGCCCTCCAAAACTGGTTCGGCCATCTGGTCCATGCGCGCAAGGGAGGGAACCGGGGGGAAACCTTTCTGTAGAAAGGTTCTCCCCCCGGCCCCCCTTTCCAAAGACTTTTACCGGCAACAGCCTGTCACCGCTA
>NZ_AECZ01000066.1 GCF_000179555.1 Solidesulfovibrio fructosivorans JJ] | reverse complement strand
GGTCCGGGGGGAAACTTTTTTCAAAAAGTTTCCCCCCGGCCGCCGGAGGCGTCCCCCAGCTTATTCGGGCTCGGCGAAGCAGACGCGTTCTTCGTATTCGCCCTGCTTGCCGATGTTGAAGGCCGATTTGGGCCGGTAGTAGCCCATGACCCGGGTCCATATCTCGCAGGCGCGGGTTTCGCCGGTCGCGGCGCAGCGCGGGCAGGTCTCGTGCTCGCCGACGAGGTAGCCGTGGACGTCGCAGATGGAGAAGGTGGGGGTCACGGTGATGTAGGGCAGGGCGAAGCGGGAGAGCGCCCGGCGCACCAGGTTTTTGCAGGCCTCGGCGCTGGAGATGCGTTCGCCCATGTAGAGGTGGAGCACCGTGCCGCCGGTGTATTTGCGCTGGAGTTCCTCCTGGCGCGAGAGCGCCTCGAAGGGGTCGCCGGTGAAGCCGACCGGCAGCTGGGACGAGTTGGTGTAGTAGGGCTTTTCCGTCGTGCCGGCCTGGATGATGCCGGGGAAGCGTTTGCGGTCCTCCTTGGCGAACCGGTAGGTGGTGCCTTCGGCCGGGGTGGCTTCCAGGTTGTAGAGATGGCCGGTCTGCTCCTGGAACTCGGTCATGCGCGCGCGCACGTGGTCGAGCAGGCGCACGGCCAGGGCGTGGCCGGCCGGGGTGGTGATGTTTTCGGCATCGGACGTGAAGTTGCGGATCATTTCATTGATGCCGTTGACGCCGATGGTGGAGAAGTGGTTGCGCAGCGACCCCAGGTAGCGCTTGGTGTAGGGGAAAAGCCCGGCGTCCATGCGCCGCGAGATTTCCTTGCGCTTGATCTCGAGGCTGGCCCGGGCGATGTCGAGCAGGGCGTCGAGGCGCGCGAGAAGTCCCGCTTCGTCGCCGCGATGGCGGTAGCCGAGCCGGGCGCAGTTGATGGTGACCACGCCCACGGAGCCGGTTTGCTCGGCGCTGCCGAAAAGGCCGTTGCCGCGTTTGAGAAGCTCGCGCAGGTCGAGCTGGAGCCGGCAGCACATGGAGCGCACCATGTTGGGCTCGAGGTCGGAATTCACGAAATTCTGGAAGTAGGGCAGGCCGTACTTGGCCGTCATCTCGAAGAGAATGTCGACGTTGGGCGACTCCCAGGGAAAATCCTTGGTGATGTTGTAGGTGGGGATGGGGAAGGTGAAGACCCGTCCCTTGGCGTCGCCGGCGGTCATGACGTCGATGTAGGCCCTGTTGATCATATCCATTTCGGCTTGGAGCTCGCCGTAGGTGAAGTCCAGCTCCTCGCCGCCGATGCGCGGATGCTGGCCGGCCAGGTCGTCCGGGCAGGTCCAGTCGAAGGTCAGGTTGGTGAAGGGGGTCTGGGTGCCCCAGCGCGACGGCACGTTCAGGTTGTAGATGAGCTCCTGGATGGACTGGCGCACCTCGGCGTAGTCGAGCTTGTCCTTGCGCACGAACGGGGCCATGTAGGTGTCGAAGGAGGAAAAGGCCTGGGCTCCGGCCCATTCGTTTTGCAGCGTGCCGAGAAAATTGACGATCTGTCCGACGGCGCTGGAAAGGTGGCGCGGCGGGTCGGCCTCCACCTTGTCCGGCACGCCGTTTAAGCCTTCCTCCAGCAGCGTGCGCAGCGACCAGCCGGCGCAGTAGCCGGCCAGCATGTCCAGGTCGTGGATGTGGAGGTCGCCTTCGCGGTGGGCGGCGCCCACTTCCGGCGGATAGACGTGGCTGAGCCAATAATTGGCCACCACCTTGCCCGAGACGTTCAAAATCAGCCCGCCGAGCGAATAGCCCTGGTTGGCGTTGGCGGCCACGCGCCAGTCATGGCGGTCGAGGTACTCGTTGATGGAGGCGGCCACGTCCACCACGGTCTTTTTGTCGTGGCGGAGCTTGGCCCGTTGTTCGCGGTAGACCGAATAGGCGCGCATGGTGCGGAAGTGGTTGGCGGAGATCAGCGCCTGTTCCACCACGTCCTGAATGCGCTCGATATCCGGAATCTGGCCGGCGAAGCGGTGGGAGAGCACCTTGACGGCCTGGGCCGTGAGCAACCGGGCTTCGGATTCGTCGAAGTCGCCGGTGGCCGCGCCGGCCCGGCGGATGGCGGAAAAGATTTTATCCGCGTCGAAGGGCACGACCTTGCCGTCGCGCTTTTTGATGCGCGCGGGCACGGCCACGGCGACGCGCGCCGATGCGGGCTGCTCGGCGGATTGCTCCAAGGTGTCGAAAGCAAGATCGGAACTGGTCATCGGTTCCAGCATGGCATTCCCTGCGACATCGCGTTCCCCCTATGCGACATCGAGACGGAACCGAGGAGAGACGCGCGGCCGCAAGCGCCACCCCATGCGCTGCGAGGCCGGTCCCCTCCCTCGAGGCTCCCTGGCGGTTCGTCCGCGAACAGGCTTCGCGGGCGGGCGCTGGCAGGTCTTCGGACTTGCGAACATGGCGGCCGGCAGGCCGGGTGCCTACTGTCCGCCGCTTCCCAGGCCGGGGGGCCCAGTGCTTCGTGGCGGAGGTCGTTTTCGCTTACCGCTGCGGGGCAGTCCCGGACTTGCACCGGGTTCTCTTTTGCAGCCCGTCCCGGGGGGACGGGCACCAGCGCTGCCATGGTATAGGGGGGGGCGGCCGGGAGAGTCAACCGGCCCCGAGGGACGCGAACGTCCGCTATCGGGCCCCGGCCGTGCCCTCCCGGCGCTTCAGGGCGATTTGAAAAAAAAATCCGTCGTCGGCGCGGCGTCACTCAGTGATCGTGGGTGTGGGGCTCGTGCTCGTGGTCCGGGTGGACATGGTCGTGAGGGCCGTGCTCGCCGGTATGCTGGTGTTCGTGCACGCCTTCCCCCGCGCCGTGCTCGTGGGGATGCTTGTGCTCGTGGGCATGCTCATGGCTGTGGACATGGACATGCTTGTGGGTGTGCTTGCCGATGCCGGGATGCTCGTGTTCGTGCTCGTGTTCGTGACTATGCTCATGGGTATGGTCATGGTGGTGTTCGTGGTCGCCTTGCATGATGGCTGCCTCCTTTTGTTATTTCATGAACCATTTCGCCGTCCCCGCCTAGACGGCATGTTTTTTTCCTCCCTCGCACAAGGCGCGCCCGTTCTCCGGGCCATGCGTTTCTCCCGGATATGAAACGAGGATGCGTACGCTTTTCAACTATCCATATTCGCCGGGGAAGCAACGGATGGGCCGTAATTTCCCGATTGCGGCGACGCGGTGCGCGAGTGGCGCGGCATGGGCCGCCTGTCGCAAGGAGGGGACGGCAACGAGGCGCTGTCAGGATGCGGGGACATCCCCCCGGGCCCGCCGGATGAGTTCGAGGGCCACGGCGTGGCGGTTGAAGGGCGGGATGAGGTAGATGCCGGCGAAATGCGGCAGGGCGTAGGCCATCAGCTCCCAGGCGATTTCCAACCCTTCCCGGGCCTCGCCGTCCCCGGCGGCGCGCAGGCGGTCGCGCACGTCCTCGGGAATGGAAATGCCCGGAAATTCGTTGTGCAGGAATTCCGCGTTGCGCAGGCTGGCCAGGGGCATGATGCCGAGAAAGATGGGGCAGGGGAAATCGCGCGTCTCTTCCAGGATCGCATCGACCTTCTCGCGCGAATACACGGGCTGGGTCAGGAAATAGGCGGCTCCGAGCTCCGCCTTGCGCCGCATGCGGCGCACCTGCATGGCCATGTTGCGGGTATTGGGATTGAACGCCGCGCCGATGCGGAAATTGGTCCGCAGCCGCATGTCCCGGCCCTGGGGATCCTGGCCCTTGTTGAAGCAGTCGAGCATGCCGATCAGTTCGTAGGAACGCACGTCGTAGACGCCGGACAAGCGTTCCTCGCCGCCGGAAGACGGCGGGTCGCCGGTGATCGCCAGCACGTTTTCCAACCCGAGGCAGGCCAGCCCCATGATGGTCGACTGCATGCCGATGAGGTTGCGGTCCCGACCCGTCAGATGGACGATGACCTCGACGTCGGTGCGGGCGCGGATCAGGTTGGCCAGGGCGATGTTGGACAGGCGGGGCGAGGCCAGGGGATTTTCCGCGATGGTGATGGCGTCCGCGCCGCCCGAGGCCAGGCTGGCCGCGCCTTCGAGGGTCCCCGACACGTCCAGGTGCTTGGGCGGGTCGAGTTCCACCAGGAACAGGGGACCCTTGCCCACGCGGTCGAGGAAGCACGGCCGGGGCTTGCCGGGCTGCCGGCCTGTCGCCGCCGTGTCCGGTCCCGGCGCGACGGCGGCCTGCCTGGGGGCTGTCCCGGCGCGGTGGGCCAGGGCCTGTCCCAGGGCGCGGATATGCTCCGGGCCCGTGCCGCAACAGCCGCCCAAAAGCCGCGCCCCGTGGTCCGCGCATTGGACGAGCACGCTCGCGAAATATTCCGGGGAGGAGGGGTACACCAGCCGGTCGCCCCGCCGTTCCGGGAAGCCGGCGTTGGGAAACACGGACAGCGGTCCTTCGAGGGGGCCGGCCGCCCGCAGGATGTCCAGCGCCCCTTGGGGGCCGCTGCCGCAGTTGAGCCCGACGATGTCCGCGCCTTCCCGGCGCAGAAGCCGCAGGCACTCGGCCATGGTGTGTCCGCTCAAGGACAGGCCCGTGCCGCCGAAGACGAATTGCGCCGCCACGGGCAGGGAGGTCGCGGACTTGGCCGCGTGCAGGGCGAGGCGCAGCAGCTCGAAATCGAAAAACGTCTCCAGCAACAGCAGGTCCGCGCCGCCTTCCGCCAGGGCCCTGGCCTGCTCGGCATAGAGGGCGGCGATTTCCGCCGGGTCCGGGGCCTCTTCCCGCATGCGCCCGAGGGGCCCCATGGCCCCGGCCACCCAGGCGTCATCCCCGGCGCAGGCCCGGGCCAGGGCCGCGCCCTGGCGGTTGATCTCCAGCACCTTGTCCGCCAGCTCGAACCGTTCCAGCTTCTTGCGGTTGGCCCCGAAGGTGTTGGTCTCGATGACCTCGGCTCCGGCGGCCAGATAGTCCAGGTGGATGGACCGGACCATCTCGGGGGCATCCAGATTGAGGGCGTCGAGGCAGGCCGTCGGGGCGGCGCCCCTGGCCAGCAGTTGCGTGCCCATGGCCCCGTCCGCAAGAACCGGCCGCTTGGCCAACGTCGTGAGAAGGTCGTGTCGCATGGCAGTGATTTCCTGGGATTATGCGTGGAAAAGCGCTGGGGAAAAACGCGGGCGTCCCGCCTGCCGCCTCAACCCTCGCGGCCGTCCCAGCGGTGGAAAAGGGTGTGGGCGATGCCGAGCTGGTCCAGGATCTTGCCCACGGTCTGGTCCACGATGTCCATGATGGTGCGCGGGTCGTGGTAGAACGACGGGGCCGGGGGCAGGATGACGCCGCCCATTTCGGTCACGGCCGTCATGTGGCGCAGATGTCCCAGGTGCAGCGGCGTTTCGCGCGGCACCAGCACCAGCTTGCGCCGTTCCTTGAGGGTCACGTCGGCGGCCCGGGCCAGGAGGTTGTCGCCCAGGGACAGGGCGATCTGGGCCAATGTCTTCATGGAGCAGGGCACGACCACCATGCCGTGCACGGGAAACGAGCCGCTTGAGACCGCCGCCGCCAGATTGTCGTGGGCATGGACCACATCGGCCAGGGCCGCGACCGCCTGGGCCGTGAAATCGGTCTCGTAGGCCAGGGTCGTGGCCGCGCCCCGGCTCAGGATGAGATGCGTTTCCACCCCGGCCACGCCGCGCAGCACCTCGAGCAGCCGGATGCCGTAGATCACGCCGCTTGCGCCGGTAATGCCGACAAGGAGCCGTTTCATAGGGTTTCCTTACTTATTTTGAGAAGAAAGTGCGAGAGGGGAAACCCTTTGAAAAGGGCAGTAGCCCCTCTCGCGCGCTCCCTTTCCTAAACTTCATAACTGGACGTGTGTTCTCTAAGCAGGAGTTCACTATTATGAAAAGTCTTCCTGATTACAC
>NZ_AECZ01000065.1 GCF_000179555.1 Solidesulfovibrio fructosivorans JJ] | reverse complement strand
CTAACGGTTACGGACGGCTCTCGTTACACCATCCGTAACCGTTAGAAGTCTTTGGAAAGGGGGCCGGGGGGAAACTTTTCTTCAGAAAAGTTTCCCCCCGGTTGCATTTTCTCTTCCCTCTATCCCCCCGTGCGCAGCAGCTTGAGGTCGCCGCCGCCGGTGGGGACGTGGCAACGCCGTGTGGTCACCGGCATTTCGGTGATTCCCTGCATGTAGCGCCAGACTTCGTCGAGGGGCACATGGGAGCGCAGGTATTCCTCGCACTTGGAGAAGCTGTAGTGGTGGGCGAGGCTCCTGCCGAGCACCGCGATCTTCTGCTTTCCGGCGGCCAGGGCGGCGTTGATGGCCATTTCGTCGCTGGTCGGCTGGCCGGCCACGCGCGCGGTGGGGAGGGGCAGCACCTGGCGCATGAGCCGCGCGTCGAAGATCACGCAGTTGATGGTCAGGTAGCTGACGTAGCCGTATTTGGCCGGCGCGTCGCGCAGGTACACCTGGGCCATGTTCTCGTAGAGCAGCTTTTCCCATATCCAGCGGTGGTAGACCCAGTTTTCCTCGATGGGCGGCCCGCAGTACATGTGGCGCTCGGACGGGTAGGACACGCGCAGGAACCGGTTGAGCACGTGGCGGCCGGGCGGGCTTATGGGCACGAGCGGCATGACCGCCGGCACGTCGGGGCGTTCGGCGTGGTCGATGTAGCCGTCGACGAGGTGCTCGAGCCAGTGCGGGGTGACGAACAGATCCTCGTCGATCTTGATGATGACATCGTCGATGTGGGCGCTGAGGATGTCGTTTTCGGCCGACAGCACGGCCGGGACCAGGCCGCGCGGCCCGCGCTCGACCAGGGTGGCATTCGCATGGCGTCCGACGAAGCGCCGGGCCACGGCCGTATGCTCGGGGGACAAGGCGTTGCCCACCACGTAGATGTGTTTGAAGCGGTCGAGGCTGGTGAAGCGTTCCAGGCAGCGGATGCAAACGAGAAAGCAATCGAGCCTGTGCGAAGTCAGCAGCAGCAGAACCGGAGAGATATCGCCGCGTCGCGGTCGTAAATAAGTGAGCTTGCCCATGGCCTTCCCTGGCTGTTAGGCATCCTTGCGAAAAAAAGTTTGTACTCCGCCTTCATCCTTCCTTTCGGCAGTGTCCTCCAGGAACTTTAGGGCATTATTTCAAAAAAAATATCATTTTTATAAGGGGGATGGAGGAGACGTACAAAGGCATGACCGGTTACATGCCCCTGGTGGTTCGGTCAACTTCGGGAAAAATAGGGAAAAAAGTTGTCGCCGGATCTTGAGGCGCGACGTCGTCACGCTTTTGGTCAGGTTCCCTTGACACGGAATCACGCCGGGGCTAATCCTGCGTAAACTTTTCCGGATCTTTCGGATGCGCGCATGTAACCTGCCGCCATCCCTGGAAAAATACGTTTGTTTCGTTTTGTTGCCCGGAGGTTGTTCATGGGATACAAAGTCACTGTCGATGCGAAGAAGTGTATTGGCGACGGCGAATGCGTCGATGTCTGCCCGGTCGAGGTTTACGAGCTGCGCGACGGCAAGGCCGTGGCCGTGAACATGGAAGAATGCCTGGGCTGTGAATCCTGCGTCGAGGTTTGCGACCAGGACGCCATCACCGTCGAGGAAGAATAAATCGCCAAGTAACCGGCAACGGGAGCGGGCGGCCGTCCGCTCCCGTTGCCGTCTCCGGCCCGGGCCGTCTGACCCTCGCGGAGCCGCGTGATGGGCGCACGGCCCGGGGCGTTCGTGGAGCCCAAGCCATGCCCCTGGATTTTTCCCCCGCCTTTGCCCGCTACGAAGCCATCGCCGCCGAGGCCGACGCCGTTTTCGCCAAGGTGGCCGCCGCCTGCCCCGGCATGGTCGCCTGCGGCGAAGGGTGCAGCGATTGCTGCCACGCCCTGTTCGACCTGAGTCTTATCGAGGCGCTGTACCTCAACCACAAATTCAATGAGGCCTTCCCCCCCGGAGAGGCGCGCGACGCCGTCCTGGAGCGGGCCAACAAGGCCGACCGCGAGCATTACAAGCTCAAGCGCAAGGCCTTTCGGGCCAGCGAGAAGGGCGTGTCGACCACCGAGATCCTGGCCGATCTGGCCCGGGAGCGCATCCGCTGCCCGCTGCTCGGCGACGACAACCGCTGTATCCTCTACAAATCCCGCCCCATCACCTGCCGGCTCTACGGCGTGCCCCTCGAGATCGGCGGCGAGGCCCACATTTGCGGCAAAGCCGGATTCGAGCCGGGCGGCCGCTATCCCACGGTCAAGATCGAAAAGCTCCAGGACAGGCTCATGCTCCTGTCCCAGGAGGTTGTGGCCTCGCTGCCGACCAAGCTGCCGCTGATGGGCGACGTGCTGGTGCCGGTGTCGCTGGCGCTCATCACCGAATACGACGACGAATATCTCGGCATCGTGACCGAGGACGACATGGTGCAGATGCCGCCGGCCGAGGTCCAGGCCCGCCAGGCGGCGTCCCAGGCCAATGGCGCGAATTGCGGCTCGTGCGGCGAGGCCCCCGGGTCTTCGGCCTGCGCCTCCTGCGGCGGCTCGACCACCTGGGTGATTCCCGGCCCCGACGGTGGTTCCGAGACCGGCGAGGAGAAATAGATGGCTCTTTCGCCCGAGGATCTGGCGGCGGCCAAGCGCGCCATGTACGAAAAGCTGAGCCCCCGCCGCCGCCGCTTCATCGACAAGATCGGCTACGACGCCTGGGACCCCTTCCAGGAGCCCAACGATCCCCTGGACATGCGCGAGGACGCCTCGCGCCGCACCGGCCAGCAGCTGGTCAACGAATTTCTGGCCGCTCACAAAGGCGCGTCGGGCGAATTCGCCAAGGGGGCCTGGGAAGTGTGCATGGGCGTCATGAACGGCTCGGAAAAGCACCGGGGCATGTACGCCTTTTGCAAATGGTACAAGGAACTGTTGGTCCGGGAAGGCATCGACGCCGAACTTGGCCCGACCAAATAGAACGAAGGTAAGGAACGCGCATGGAATACATCGCCCAGACTCCCGACGAATTCATCGATGAACTCAAAAAGCGCCTGTCGCAAAATCCCGGCTGCGGCGTGTCCCACTACAACCTGGGCACCGCCTACGTGGCCAAGGGCCGGCTGATCGAGGCCGAGGCGGAATTCCACCAGGCCGTGGAATGTTCGCCGAGCCTGGCCGAGGGCTTTGTGCAGCTCGGCGGCCTGGCCATGAACAAGGGCGACCTCGACGGCTGCCTGGAGTGGAACGAAAAGGCCTGCCAGGCCCGGCCGCTTTTCGCCGTGCCCTACGGCAACACGGGCTTCGTGCATCTCCAGCGCGGCGAAGTGGACAAGGCCGAAAAAGCCCTGCGCCGGGCCATCAAGATCGACCCCAAATACGTCCAGGCCATGGCCACCCTCGGCAGCGCCCTGTTCATGAAGGGCGACCTCGAAGGCGCGGAATACCACAGCACCAAGGCCCTCGAGATCGAACCCATGTTCGGCCCGGCCATCAACAACCTGGCCCTGGTCGCCATGGAACGCGGCGAATTCGCCAAGGCCAAGGAACTCGTGGAACGCGCCCGCAAAACCGGCTACGAACCCCACCCCGACATGGTCCGCGAAATCGAAGCCGCTTTGGCCAAGTAGGGGAAGCATATGCTATCTGGGGGTATGCTATCCGGGGGGAAACTTTTCTGAAGAAAAGTTTCCCCCCGGACCCCCTTTCAAAAGACTTTCAAAGGGGTAAAGGGGAATTGTGGTTTTGTCCTTTTCACAAGGATAAGGGATGGAAAACCCCTTGAAGGTACTGTCCCTCCCCCATTGAAAACTTTAGGAAGGGGAGAGCGCGAGAGGGGAAACCCTTTCTTGAAAGGGTTTCCCCTCTCGCACTTTTCCTTCTCCTTAAAATGGATGAACACTCCATGACATCGCGTAGGGAACTCATAGCGCGGGTGCGGCAGGCGCTTTTGGGCGACAGGGAGGCCGGGTTGGCCGAACTGGCGGGTATCGCGGCCAAGACGCGTCTCGGGCCGCTTTTTTCGCTGCTGCTCGATACGGACGCCCTTGTGCGCTGGCGAGCTGTTACCGCCTTTGGCGCGGCCATGGCGGACATCGCCGCCGCCCGCCTGGAGGACGCCCGCGACGTCTGGCGCAACCTCATGTGGCGCGTCAACGAGGAGTCCGGCAACATCGGCTGGGGCATTCCGGAATGCATGGGCGAGACGCTGGCCGTCTGCCCGGTGCTGGCCGCCGACTACCATCGGGTGCTCGTCTCCTATGTCCAGGACATGGAGGGCGACTGCACCTACATCGACCATGCGCCGCTGCGGCGCGGGGCCTGGTGGGCCGTGGCCCGGCTGGCCGAGGCCGCGCCCAAGCTGGCCGCCCATGGCCTGGCCGAGATCACGGCCGCGCTTGCCGACTGCGACCCGGCCGCCCGGGGCCTTGCCTGTCTGGCGCTTTCCCGCATCAAGCCCGATCCCGCCCGCACGCTGCTCGAAGCCCTTTCCGGCCTGGAGCGGGACACGGCCGCGTTCGAGCTGTACGACGGCTGGGAGCTTGGCGAAACCACCGTGGCCGCCCAGGCCAAGGCCGCCCTGGCCGCCTGCCGTCGCTGTGGGTAGGCCGCGTTTTCCTAACTACCCAGCACGTCTACGCCGGTGCGCTCAGCCCCTGCGCCGCAGATAATACAGGCACCAGAGGCTGGCGGCCACGGCGATGGCCCCGGCCACGTTGTCCACATCCTCGAGCCCCATGTGGATGGTGACCAGTCCCCCCACCAACGCGCCTGATCCGATGCCGATATTGTAGATGCCAGAATAGATGGACATGGCCACGTCCGTCGCGTCCGGGGCCACCCGCACCACATTGTACTGCAAGACCAGATTGACGGCGGACATGGCCATGCCCCAGACCGCGTACACCACGAGCAGCGTGGGCAGGCTTCCCATGACGGGGCGCATGAGCAGCAGGCACACGGTCGTGAGCCACACCGGCACGGCAAAGGTGGCGGCGGGGTGCTTTGGGTTGCAGCGGATGAAGAAATAACAACCCGCGATCCCGGCCAGACCGAACACGAGCAGCACCAGCGTGGCGAAGTCCTCGCTTCCCCGGGCCACCCGGGTGACGAACGGCTCGATGTAGGTATAGCCCGTGAAATGGCCGGTAATCAGCACCAAGGTCAAAATGTACAGGCCGACCAGGGCCGGACGTTTGAAAAGGCGCGGCAGGCTCTTGAGGTCCCCGGCGTGTTGGCTCGGCATCACGGGGAGCCGGCGCATGAGCGCCAGCATGGCAAGGAGCGCCATGCCGCCGATGCAGACGAACGTCATGCGCCAGCCGAGTTGCAGCCCGATCACCCGCCCGAGCGGCAACCCCAGCACCAAAGCCACGGCCGATCCCATGGACAGGATGCCGAGCGCCCTGGACTCGTAATTCTTCGGCGCCACCCGGATGCCCATCGGTATGACGATGGACCAGAAGATGGAATGGGCGCAGGCCACGCCGATGCGCGAGAGCAGCAGCACGTAATAATTGGGGGCCAGGCCGGACACGACATGGCTGGCGATGAAGACGAGGAACACGTTGCGCAGCAGTCCGCGTCGCTCCATGTTGGCGCAGGCGAGCATGAGCGGCAGGGAAAGGATAGCGACCATCCAGGCGTAGATGGTGACGAGCTGTCCGGCCTTGGCCGTGGTGACGTTCAAGGATTGCGCGATGTCGCCGAGCAGGGAGATGGGCGCGAATTCCGTCGTATTGAAGACAAAGGTGGCGAACGCCAAAAGGATGACCGGGATCCAGTCCCGGCGTTGCGGCTCGTCTACGGCCATTTTCCCACCTCTGCCGCGCGGGCTGCCGGGCGGGCACAGGGGTTTCGGGGCGCTTTCGTTTCAAGAGGGCGGAGAATTCGCCTGAGCGGCCCCGGAGCCCAGGGTTCCTACGCGCGGCCTGCCCCGTCGTCCAGCCCTCGGGATGGGTCTGTAACCGCCTCCATGCCGCGCCCGACTGCCTGTCCAGAAACGGGACACCGTCCCTGCGGAGGTTTTTCGTGCGTTACAAAGCCCTGCTGACAAGAGCGCTCGCCGCGGCCGTACTGCTTCTGGCCATGGCTTCGAGCGTCCACGCCGCCGAGCTTCCGGCGCAATTCTCCCAGCCGCCCGAGAAGCTGGCCGACGCCTTTCTGCGCGACCTGGCCGCCCATGTGGCCCTGACGCCGCAGGAAAAGGCCGCCATGCGTCCCATCTTGATCGAACAAATCAAAAAGCGCCAGGACCTCGCCCGTACCCGACTGGCGGCCAATCCCGGTATGGTCGGCATGGTGGCCCTGCGCCTGGATCTGCGCTCCCTGGCCGGGGAAACCGACGCCAGACTGGCGGGCGTGTTGCCGCCGGAGAAAATGACCCGGGTGCGCGTTTACCGCGAAGAACGCCTCAAGGCGGCGCGGGCCAGAGTCCAAATGGCTCGTCACGGCGGCCAGGGGGAAACTTTTTGAAAAAAG
>NZ_AECZ01000064.1 GCF_000179555.1 Solidesulfovibrio fructosivorans JJ] | reverse complement strand
CCCGCCCGCCGGTGCGCCCATGGGCGGACAACCGGCCGGCTCCCCGCCGCCGCCGGGCGGAGCAACGCCCATCAACGGCCAAACCAATTTCACACCGCCGCCTCCACCGCCTCCGCCGCCGCCCACCAAGAGCCAGACCTACAACCGCAACGAGGTCAACCGCGAGGTCATGGGCTTTTTCGAAAGCGGTTCGCGCGGTCTGGCGGAAATGGTGGCCCGGGCCTTTCACGACCTCGGCCAGCCCTCGGGCTTCATCAAGGGCAACGAAGCCGGCGGGGCGCTGGTGATCGGGGTGCGCTACGGCACGGGCACGCTCTACCTCAAGGGCCACAAGCCGGTGCCGGTCTACTGGCAAAGCCCGTCGATCGGACTCGATCTCGGCGTCAACGCCGGTAAGGTCTTCACCCTGGTCTACGGCCTGACGAGGCCCGAGGAGATCTTCCAGCGCTTTCCGGGCGTGGATGGCAGCATCTACATCCTCGGCGGCTTCGGCATGAACTACCAGCGCACCGAGGGCATCACCCTGGCCCCCATCCGCTTCGGCGTGGGGCTGCGCCTGGGGGCCAACGTCGGCTATCAGGACTACACCCGCACCCAGGAGATCAATCCGTTTTAAGCGGGCCGCCCGCGGCCGTATGGGGGCCGGTAATCCGCACTCTTCGGCGCGCCCGCTGGTCCGGCTTCGGCCGGCCGGCGGGCGTTGCGCAGTATTGCTTGCGCGAAGGACGGAGAGGGACGCTTGAACGGCCAGCATGGCGGACTTTTTGACGGGACGACAAGACTTCCGACAGAGAAAACCCGGTAATTTCTCTTGCGGAAAGGATTATTGTGTATTGCTTCCTGGTTGTGTTGTTGGCACAATTCGTGAAAAAAAGAACGATCTGATGCCTTTTCGATAAAGCAAGACTGTACAACAAGCGGCAATAAGGGCAAACTTACCGGCATGATCGGTAGCGGAGCCCGATTCGGGAAAGATGTGATCGCCCACTCTGTCGATTCGCCCTGTCCCGGGCGGCCGGAAACGGAAAATGCCCTGGGCGGGGCTGCGCCCAGCATCCTCGTGGTCGAGGACGAGCGGATCGTGGCTCTCGACCTCAAGGTCATCCTCAAACGACTGGGCTACGTCCTGGCCGGTGTCACCGCCTCGGGAACCGAGGCGGTGGATCTTTGCGACGCCTTGCGCCCGGACCTTGTCCTCATGGATATCTTCCTCAAGGGCGACATGGACGGCGTGGACGCCGCCTGCGTGATCCAGTCCGAGTGCGACGTTCCGGTCATCTTCCTGACCTCCCATACCGACCAGGTCACCCTGCAGCGGGCCAAGCGCACCGCCCCGTACGGCTACGTGCTCAAGCCCGTGGACGAGAACTGGCTGCGCACGGCCGTGGAAGTGGCCATCTTCAAGCACCGCACCGAGCAGAAACTCAAAAGGAGCGAACAGCGTTATCGCCACCTGTTTTCCGGCATGCTCAACGCGTTCCTGCTGCTGGAGCTTTCGCCCTGCGACGCGTGCGCCGACGGGCGGGGCGCGTTGCGGATTCTCGAGGCCAATCCGTCGTTCGAACGCATGACCGGGCTTTGCCGTTCCGAAGTGATCGACCGCGCGTTGACGGAAGTCTTTCCCGGCATCGAGCCCTTCTGGCTGGACACGCTCGGTGAAACGGCCAGAAGCGGCCGTTCCGTCCGCTTCGAGAACTCCCTGGCCGACTGCGACATGTTTTTTCTGGCCCAGGCCTATTCCCCCCAGTCCGGCCAGGTGGCCGTGGTGCTGGAGGACGTCACCGAGCGCAAGTCGGGCGAGGAGCGGCTGCGCTACCAGAGCTTTCACGACGCCTTGACCGGGCTCCCCAACCGGGCCCTTTGCCTCGACCGCATCGCCCGGGCCATCGAGCGGGCCAGACGGCGTTCTAATTACCTCTACGCCCTGCTGTTTTTGGATATCGACCGGTTCAGGCTGGTCAATGACAGCCTGGGGCACCTGTTCGGCGACGAACTCCTCAAAAGGGTGGGCGAGCGGCTGCGCCACGAGGTGCCCCAGCTCGACACCGTGGCCCGGGTCGGCGGCGACGAGTTCGTGCTGCTCGTGGAGGAAATCGCCGCTTCGGCCGACGCGCTGCATATCGTCAAGGCCGTGCGGGAGCGGTTTCGCACGCCGTTTGTCATCGCCAAACGCCAGTTTTACGTCACCGCCAGCATGGGCGTGGTTCTGGGGCCGGCCGATTACGAACGGCCCGAGGAGCTCATGCAAAACGCGGCCATCGCCATGAACGAGGCGCGCAAGTCCGGCTGGGGCCGGGTGCGCGTGTTCGAGTGGTCCATGCGCCAGCGGGCCGAGCGGGTGATGGATCTGGAGACCAATCTGCGTCTGGCCCTCGACCACCGGGAATTCATCCTGCATTACCAGCCGATTTTCGATCTGAAGACCCTTGCCCCCTGCGGCGTGGAGGCGCTGGTGCGCTGGCGTCGCCCCACGGGCGAACTCGTGCCCCCGGACGAGTTCATTCCGGCCGCCGAGCAAAGCGGACTGATCATCCCGCTCGGGGCGATGGTGCTGGCCGAGGCCTGCCGGGCCATGGGCCGGCTGCGGCGCGGCGGGCTCGGCGGAAACCCCTTTTTCATGTCCGTCAATCTGTCGGCGCGACAGTTCACCCAGCCGGAGCTGGTCAAGCAGGTGGTCCGGACGTTGCGCGACGAACGCATGGCGCCCGGCGACCTCAAGCTCGAGATCACCGAGAGCGTGCTTATGGAGCACCCGGAATCGGCCATGCTGAAACTGCGCGGGCTGCGGGAGTTCGGCGTCGGCATCGGCATCGACGACTTCGGCACCGGTTATTCCTCCCTGGCCTACCTCCAGCGCTTTCCCATCGACACGCTCAAAGTGGACCGGGGATTCGTCTCCGGCATGGATGAGTACGGCAACCGGGTCATCGTGCGCTCGATCATCGGCCTGGCCCATAGCCTGGGCTGCGATGTGGTGGCCGAAGGCATCGAGACCGAGAGCCAGCTCCGCGATCTGGCCGGACTCGGCTGCGACCTGGGCCAAGGCTTCTTCTACGCCCGTCCCATGGATGAGGCCGCGCTTACGAGTTTTTTAGGAAAGGAAGAGGGTGCGAGAGGGGAAACCCTTTAAAAAGGGCAGTAGCCCCTCTCGCGCTCTCCCCTTCCTAAATTTTATAATAATCTAAATAGGTAACGAATAACATCCCGTTACCTTTAAAAGTCTTTGGAAGGGGGCTCGGGGGAAACCTTTCTCCAGAAAGGTTTCCCCCGACTCTTCCTCCCCCCTGACGGGGTTGCCAGCGGACGCTCGAGCCGCTACCACGAACCATGCCGTACCGTCCTTCCAGTCTTTTTTGCCGGTCGGCGATCCGCCTCGTTGCCGGCCTGGTCGCGGTCCTGTCTTTGTGGGGCTGCGCGGCCAAAGCGCCGATTCCCCGCTCTTCCGGCCGCACTCCGGCCACCATGCGGCCCTACACGATCAAGGGCGTCACCTACAGGCCGCTGCACACGGCCAAGGGCTATGACGAGAAGGGCATTGCCTCCTGGTACGGCCCCGGCTTTCACGGCCATATGACCTCGAGCGGGGAGATCTACGACCAGTACCAGATGACCTGCGCCCACAAGCTGTTGCCCATGCACACCAATGTGCGGGTGACGAACCTGGAGAATGGGCGCAGTTGCGTGCTGCGGGTCAACGATCGCGGGCCGTTCGTGTCAGGGCGCATCATCGACTTGTCCCTGGCCGGGGCCAAAAACCTCGGCGTTTACGGCAAGGGCACGGCGAAAGTGCGGGTGCAGGTGGAGGGGGAAGTGCCGGGGGCGACGCCGGACGGCGAATTGCCCGGTCCGTTTTTCGTGCAGGTGGGGGCGTTCGCCAACAGGCGCAACGCGGAGCGGTTGTTGTCGCGGCTTTTCGCCGCCGGCTACGCCGGATCGCGCATCGACTACAAGGAGATCGACGGCACCCAGTTTTTCCGGGTCCACGCCGGCATCTTCGCTACCCCGGCCGAGGCCGACGTGGCGCGCCTGCGCCTGGCCACGATTTTCGACGGGGCGTTCGTCATCGCGCAGTAGGGAAGAGGCTGGGGGAGAACCTTTCTGAAGAAAGGTTCTCCCCCAGACCCCCACTCCAAAGACTTTTTATAATGACGGGCTGTTATCGGAAGAGCATTGGTGCCCGTTGAAAAGTTTGGGAAGGGGAGAGCGCGAGAGGGGAGAACCCTTTTTAAAGGGTTTCCCCTCTCGCATCGCCCTTGCAAAGCGAATGCTACAACACTTCGTCGGGGTTGAGTTCGGCCCGGAACTTCCGCGAGAGCCGAAACACCACCACCTTGCGCGGCGGCAGCATGATGGATTCGTTGGTCTGGGGGTTGCGGCCCTTGCGGGCTTTCTTGTCGTAGGACTCGAATTTGCCAAAGCCGCTGACCAGAAGCGAGTGGTCCTTTTTGATGGACTGCTTCATCAGTTCGAGCAGATGGTCGACCAGCACCTTGACCTCGGCGCGGTTGCGTTCGGTCTTCTCGTAGATGTAATCGACGATGTCGGCCTTGGTGAGCGTTTTTCCGTTCATGGCGTTCTCCGGCGCATTGGCGGTTGAGGACCTCTGGGTACGGCCCGCGTTGAGGCTGTCGCGGTGTCCTTGGTGGCTGGCACGACGTGGCCGGCGTCCGCGCTATGCGGCGCCGAGGGCTTGCCGTGCCGCCCGGGCCAGGGCTTCCATGGTCGCGCCGTCGGGATAGGGCTGCCCGGGCCACAGGGCCAGGCCGTCCCCGGCGCGTCGGGGAATCAGGTGCAGGTGCGCGTGGAAGACCACCTGACCGGCGGACTCGTAATTGTTCATCTGCACGTTTATGCCCGAGGCCCCGGTCGCGGCCATGATCGCCCGGCCCACGGGGGCCAGCGCCGCGAAGAGGCGGCGGCCCTCTTCCTCGGGCAGGTCGAAGAGGTTGGCGTAGTGGGCCTTGGGGATGACCAGGGTATGCCCAGGGGCCACTGGCGCGACGTCGAGAAAGGCGAGCACGTGCTCGGTTTCGTAAATCCTGGCGCAGGGAATGTCGCCCTTGACAATTTTGCAAAAGATACAGTCCGCTTCCGGCATGATTCCCACTTCTCCAGGCGCATCGTCATGGAACGATACGGGGTTTGGCCCGGCGGACTGGCGGCCGGGCAGGCGCATTGACTCCCTGATAGTCAAGGAAAAGCTTTTTTTCAAGTGGCTTAGGAGAAAAATATTGTTTGCGTCCCCAAGTTGTCGGGAAAGCGTCATCCAAGCGGCCGTTACGGGCCGGGACAAGGGGCGTATTTTCCGCCATCCCGAGCCGGAAACGCCGCGATCCCGGGTCTGGCCGGTCTTTGTGACATTTCAGGGATGTCCGGGCCGTTGCCTGTTTTGCGCCCAGCATCTCCAGTCCGGCCATGCCCCGCAACCGCTCTCCCGGGTGCTTGCGGAAATGGCGGCCGGGCTTGAGGAAGCCGGGAGGTTGGGGCGCGGCCCATACGAGCTGGCTTTTTACGGCGGGGTGTTCACGGCGCTGCCCGACCCCTGGCCGATGCGCTTCCTGGAGACCGCGGCGCGGTTTCGGGAGGCCGGGCTCGTCACGCGCGTGCGCTGCTCCACGCGGCCCGACGCCTGCGCGCCCGGGCTTTTGGCGCGACTGGCCGGAGCGGGGCTGGACATGGTGGAACTGGGGGCGCAAACCTTCGACGACGCCGTGCTGCGGGCCGCCGGCCGGGGGCATGACGCCGCGTCCGTGCGCCGGGCCGCCGTGGATGTGGTCCGGGCCGGCATGGGGCTCGGGGTGCAGCTTTTGCCCGGGCTGCCCGGGCATACGCCTCGGGAATTGGCCCGGGACGCGGTCGAGGCGGCGGCGTTGGCCCCGGAGGTCGTGCGCCTGCACCCGTGTCTGGTGGTGGACGGAACGCCCCTGGCCGGGCTGTACCGGGAAGGGCGGTATGCGCCCTGGGATCTGGACACGACCATTTCGGCCCTGGCCGACGCCTTGCCGGTGCTGTGGCGGGCGGGGGCGCGGGTGGTCCGTATCGGGCTGTGTCCCGAGCCGGCCTTGCAAGCCGCCGTGCTGGCCGGGCCGGCGCATCCGGCCCTTGGCGCGCGGGTTCGGGCCCGGGCGCTTTTGGGCCTCGTCGCGGCCGAGGTCCGGGCCATGGGCGGTTTTGCCGGCGCTCTGGCCGCGCCCAGGCGCTTTGCCGGGGAGTTTTTCGGCCACGCCGGGGAGTTGCGTCCGGCCTATGCCGCGTTGGGGCTTGGCCGGCACAACGTCCGCTTCGAGGCGCGGGCGGATTTTTTGCTGACGGCCCGGGAGGTTTGACTTCCGTCAGTCTCTCGTGCCACACTGTATCACGCAGGGGTGCGCCCCGGCGAGGACGAACCGTCAACCGTCTGGTGGAAGACCATGAAACGATGCATTCTGGCCCTGGCCTGTTTTCTCATGCTTGCCCATGCCACGGCTGCCTGGGCGGATACGCCCAACATACGGCAAAGCATCAACTATTTCATGAATTACTTCAACGAGGCCGTTGTCCAGGCCATCCATCTCAAGGAATACGAGCAGCGGGAAAAACTGACGCGGAAACGACCCTATACCCAGGAATACGTCTTTATCCAGGATATGAACGCCCGCATCGAAAAGACTCTCGGGCTGGCGCTCAACCTTTGCGATATTTATTATATTTACAATAAAACGACCTACTGCTTCACGAAAGACGAAAAGAATTATCTTTTCGACCGGATCGACAATATCATGGATACGTTGCAGAAGATCACGGAAACGCCTTTCAACATCGATCAGGGAATGGTCGATGACAAGAAAAGTTTCGTCGGCAAGAACGTGGTCGAATTCAACAAGCGCATCCAGGACCTCCGCGCCTTCATCAAGACATCGCTGGTGGTTTTCCAGCGCTAGGACCTGGTCGCAGCCGCGCCGGGAGAACCATTCTCTCCGAAAGACGTTCTCCTCAAGCTTCCTTGGAACGCATGCCAGCGAGGCAACAGCCATAACGGCGAAAAA
>NZ_AECZ01000063.1 GCF_000179555.1 Solidesulfovibrio fructosivorans JJ] | reverse complement strand
CACATCTTCCTTCCCTCAAATTACAACTAATGCCCGAAATAGTGCATGACGTCGTCGCGGGTGGCTTTGGAGATGAATTTCAGGCGCAGGTAGACGTCCGGGTGCACCTGGAACACGCCGGCGAGAAAAAGAAACCGGGGATCGTCGAGCTTGCCGTTGCCCTTGGCGGCGAATTGCAGGGCGTTTTGCACCGTGTGTTCGAAATCGTAGCCGCCCTGGCGCAGGGTATCGGCGTACAGCGTGCAGACCCGCTGCTGGTATTCGTCCGGCGGGATGTTGTCCGGCAGCTTGCGCTTGGCCGAGTCCACCCGTTGCAGGAAGTTGAAAACGTTTTGCTTGTTGAACGGCATGGCGCGGCCGCTCTCCGCCGCCCAGGCGGCGGCGGCAACGAGGAGGACGGGGAAAAAAAAGCAAAACGCCCGGCGGGTCATTGCGCGGCCTTGTTGCCGTCCGGCCCGGCGCAGGGCGCGAAGAGCGGCTGGTAGAAGTAGCTGAGCGATCCCGTATCCTTTTCCTTGGAAAAAGACATGCGAATGAAGACATTGCCGAGCGGCCAGGCCAGATCGTCGGGATGCCCGTCCATTTCCAGGGGCTTGGTGTACTTGGCGGCCAGGAAATCACGGATGCTCGCGTGGGCCTTGCGCCCCTTGTATTCCACCATCACGGCCGCGAACTTGCCCTGGCAAAAGCCGTAGACCACGTCGCTCAAAAAGGCGTCGCCGATGCGGTAGACCACCCCGGCGACCGTGGCGTAGGCGGCCTGCCCATCCTTTTCCACCACGGTCAGGTCGGGCACGGAGGCCATGGGCGTGCCCCACTTGACGCCGTGAAAGGAGTTGGGCTCCTGAATGACCTTGCCGGGGACGCCGACGGTTTCGTCGCCAGCGGCCTTCTCGGCGCTGCGATGGGATTTCTTGGCGGCATGGGTCTTGGCCGCGAGACCGTTCCCGGCGAAAGCGGACACGGACAACAAAGCGCACACCAGAGGCACGATGCAAAAACGGATATTCATAATTTTGGCGGGGGAAAAAGGATCAGACCGAAGCGTTCATCATCATGCCGCGCAGGGTCACGGCCATGATTTCGCTTTGGATGTTGCGGCTGCTCGAAAGAAAATGGGCCAGCTCCGCGCGGCGCGCGGCGCCTTTCACCGACATGTAATCCAGGATCATATCGTTGATGCGGGTGCCGTTCAGCGGGATCAGGGTCACGGTGTCGGAGGACCGCATGGCTTGTTGCTCCATTTTTTCGGAAAATATATCCGCCGCCGGCCAATGGCAAGTACCGTCGACACCGCCGATCATGACGCCACCAGGGCGGTCATGGCGGCCAGACCGCTGGTCAGGATTTCCTGGAACTCGACGGGATCGGCCCGCTCCAGGTTGAAGGGGGCCAGCACCCGTCCGTCGAGGCGCGGCAGTCCGGCGCAGGGCGTGGCCCGCATGCCCAGGGCGTTGGCCATGAAATCGGCGGCATGCACCGCGGCGGCCATGAGGCTGTCCGGACACTGGGACGGTTGGTGATGCCCGGCCACGGCCATGGCCAGTTGTTCGGGCAGCCGCCATTTGGCGGCGATGCGCCCGCCCAGGGCGGCGTGATCGAAGCCCAGCTCCAGGCGCTCGGCCGCGTCCAGGGACAGCCGGTTCGGCCCGGTTCGGGCCAGGCTGACGGCGGCCAAATCGGGTTCGGCCACGGCCAGAAGCAGCCGGCCCACATCGTGGAGCAGTCCGGCCACGAAAAACCGTTCCCCGCCCCGCTCGCCCACGCGTTCGGCCAGGGCCCGGGAGAGCAGGCCCACGGCCACGGCATGCTTCCAGAAATCGTCCAGCACGAGCAGGTCGGGCCTCGGCGAATGCGCGGCAAGCCGGCTGAGGACCGAGCCGGCGGCCATGGTCTCGAGCTCGGTCAGTCCGATGATGGTCACGGCTCGGGAAATGGTCTCCACCCTGGCCGCCGGGGCGTACAGGGGGCTGTTGGCCAGGCGAAGGACATAGGAGGCCAGGCCCGGGTCCATGGAAATGATGGCCCCCACGCCGGACGAAGTGGCCAAGGGGTCCTCGATGGCCCGGCGCAGGGCCAGATAGGCTTGGGGCAGGGGCGGCGGATCGATGGCGGCCAAACAACCCGCCCGGGAGCCCGGCGTCTCCAGCAGGCGATCCTTGGCCGCGTCCGGATCGGGAGCCACGAAGCATGGCAGCCGTTCCCGCAACGGTTCCCCGTACGTCAGAAAGCGCGCCACAAAGGCGCCCCGGGCCAGCGGCCGGGAATCGCCGAGCCCCGGTCGGCCGGTGTCGGCATGCGAAGCGGCGTTGACGGACATCGCGGCACGGACTCCCTGCTATCCTATTCTTGGAGGAGTTATCCGATTTCCTCCAGGCGGGCAAGGCATGGCCCGCCACGCCGTCCGCTTTTCTTGACTTTCGACCTACTCGGGATATTGTGAGTAAACACTTTGATCTATTCGGGTATCCCATGTTCAAGCACAGGGTCGGCGAATTGGCCAAAAGGCCCCATATCGTCGCTGCGGAGGCTTCCATAACGCAGGCCGCCGACCTCATGGCCCGTGAGGGCATCAGTTGCCTGGCCGCGGTCAGCGGGGCCAAGGTCGTGGGATTCCTTACCGAAAACAATATCGTTCGCCATTTCGACGTCGACATGGACCTCGATGCGTCCATCCGCGAATTCTTGACCAAGCCGGAAGGGGCCGTGGCCAAGGACCTGCCCGTGTCCGAAGCGGTCAAGCTCCTGCTCGAGCGCGCGGCGCGCCATCTGCCGGTGGTGGATTTCAGCGGTTCGCTGCTGGGGCTGGTCACGGAAAAGGAGCTCGTGGACGCCCTGGCCGTGGATTTCATGGTGGAGGACGCCTTGTGCAGCGACCTCATGCACCACGACCCGGTCACCCTCCCCGCCGACCGGACCGTGCGCGAGGCCCTGACGCTCATGCGCGAAAAAAACGCCGACTGCGTGATGGCCGTCGATGCGGGCAAGCCGGCCGGCATCCTGAGCGAACGCGACGTGCTGTCCCGGGTCCTGGGCTATCCCGAGCGCCTGGCCGCCCCCGTCACCCGCTACATGACCACGCCGGTGATCAGCGTCCCGACCACGGCCGTGATCTACAAGGTGATCCTCTTCATGCGCCAGAAAGGCGTGCGCCGGGTGGCCGTCATCCATGAGGATGGGCGTCTGGCCGGCCTGCTCTCTCAGCGCGACCTCCTGCGCTACGCCCGCCGCATCGGCCTGTAGGCCGCCGTCAGACCAGATCCGCGGCCGCGACCACCGTGGCGTAGACCGCGCCAAGCGCCGCCAGAAACGCCGCTTGGACGTCGGGCGCGGCCACGTTCCTGCCCCCGAAGGACAGCCCCCGCGTGGCGCAGGCGTCGGCAACCACCGTCACCGGATAGCCCAGGTCGAAGGCGGCCCGCACCGTCGCGTCCACGCACATGTGGGTCATCATGCCGCAAACGACCAGCCGCTTCGCCCCGGCCGCATCCAGGCGCGCGGCAAGCTCCGTTTCCCGAAAACTGTTGGGAAAAGCCTTGGTCACCACCGGTTCGCCCGGGGCCGGGGCGACCGTCGCATGGATCGCCGCGCCCCAGGAGCCGGGGAGAAAAAACGTGGCCCCGGGCCGCGCCGCCTCGTGGCGCACATGGATGACGGGAGCGCCCTTGTCCCGGAACCGGGCCAGGACGATCGCGGCCCGGTCGGCCGCTTCCTCGGTCCCACGGAGTTCCATGGCCCCGCCGGGGAAATAGTCGTTTTGGATATCCACAAGCAAAAGGGCCGTTGCGGCGTCGATGTTGGCGTCACTGGTCATGGCGGCTCCCTGCCCCTTTGGGCGCGGTCCGGCGCGGCGGGCGCCTTGACGCCGGACCATCGGTTTTGGCAATAATCAGCATTGAATTGATCGTCTTGGTCGTCCTATCCCCTTTTCGCGCCCCAGCGGCAAGGAGAAAACGGAAAGACCGCCACGCCGGGGGCCGGCACGACAGCGTACGCCGGCAAGGAGACTGGCCATGCCCGTCACCCAGAAATGCCAATACGCCCTGCGCGCCCTGTTCGAGCTGGCCCGGCGCAAGGGCGACGGCCCCATTCCCGCCGGCGGCATCGCCGAACGGCAAGCCATTCCCAAACGGTTTCTGGAAGTCATCCTGCACCAGTTGCGCCAGGGCGGGTTCGTGGACGCCCAGCGGGGCAAGGAAGGCGGCTTCTACCTGGCCCGCCCGGCCGAAACCGTGACCGTGGGCGAGGTCATCCGGTTCATGGACGGCCCCATCAGCCCGGTGGACTGCCACCGGGAGCGCCCGGGGCACGACTGTCCCCTGCGCGGCGGCTGCGTGTTTCGCGACGTGTGGCAGGAAGCCCAGGCCGCCCTGGAAAAGGTCTACGATGCCAGGAACCTGCGCGATCTGGTGGAGGAAGACCGCCACCGGCATGACATGGCCGCCGTCCCGGCCTATGTGATTTGAGGCGGCGGCGCGGCGCTTTCCAAGCGGCCTTATCCCCGAAACATCGCGGCCGCCCAGGCCAGCGCCTCGTAATACGCGCCGGCGACGGCCTTGCCGCTGAGGCCGAAGGCTTCAAAGAGCTCCCGCGTTTCGGCGGTCGGCTCCCGGCCGTCGTAGCTCCGGCACAGCGCCAGACACTGACGGCACGAACTCGTTTTCCCCAACAACGCATCGCGGATGGACGCGTCGATGGGCAGCCCCGAAAGCGCCTTGTCCATGGGCATGCCGAGCATGGCGTCGAGCAGGGAGAGCAGGCCCAGCAGGCACATGCCCACGCCTTTGTGGCACACCCCGCCTCGCGCCCGGTCGACCAGGGCCAGAAAACGCCCCCGCGCGGCCGAGACAAAGGCCAGCTCCAGATCACGGGGCGTGGCCGCCAGGGAGGCGAGCAGATTCACGGTCACCCAGCTGAGCAAGGCCCTGCTCCCGAGCAGGTCGATGGCGAAGCCCAGGGACTCGACGGGCTCGCCCCGGGAGAAACAGGCGGCATTGACGTGACGCAGGAGCTTGTAGGTCAGGGCCACGTCCGCGGCGATGATCTCGCGCACCCTGGCCATGTCGATCTCCGGCTGGGCCAGCTCGGCCAGAAGCCCCAGCCGCGCCGTCTGGCCGGCGTCCAGGACCCTGGTCGTGACCAGCAAGGGCCGGCTGTAATAAAAGCCTTGGGCCAGGGAGATGCCCCGGCCGCGGCAAAATTCCAGATCGGCCTCGGTCTCCACTTTTTCGGCCAGGATTTCCTTCCCCCTGGCCTGGCAGGTCGCCACGACCGCCTCGAGCTTGTCCGGGTCGTCGCGCAGGGCCAGCATGTCGATCTTGACGAAGGTCACGACGGGCAGGATGGCATCGAAGGCCGGATCGCCCACATAGTCGTCCAGGGCCAGCATATACCCCGCCGCGTTGATGCCCCGCAGGGTTTCCGCAAACGCCGCGTCGCAGGAAACGCTCTCCAGCACCTCGAGCACAAACCGGGCGGGATCGAGGAAACTGTAATAGCCCTTCTCCAGGATTTCCCTGGAAAAATTGATGAAAATCTTCTTGTTCGGCGCAATGTCCTGGGAGATGGCCTCGATGCCGTTGGCCAGCACGGCCAGGGTGGCCTCCGCGTCCGAGGGCACGACGGCGTAATTGGGGCCACCGACGGTGCGATACAGCAGTTCGTAGCCGTACACGCCCCCATCGACCCGATAGATGGGCTGTCGGGCCACGGCATAGTTGGATTCGGCCAAGGTACAGCTCATGATGCTCGCCTCGAATACGCCAATGTCGGCAACGCGTTTCCCTGTGGAACCGCGCGGGCCGTTTGCCGTAGCATAGGCTCTTCTTAGGCGTTTGGCTCCAGCTTGGCAAGAATTGCATCATGGCGAAATATTTGTACTTCAAACGAAGAAACTAGCGGAAATGCTCCGTCAGGTCGTCCGGAACCACGGCCGCCCCGCCCATGGCCCCGGGGGCCAGAAGTCCCAGATCGCGCTCCCGGCCGAGCAGCCGGGCCGGCGTGGCGGTCAGGGCCGAAAGCGCCTGACCGCCGGGAAAATCGGGATGCGCGGCCAAAAGCGCCCGAACCTCGTTCCACAGGTCCAGGTCGTCGTTGGAGGCCAGGCTGTCCGTGCCCAGACACAGCGGCACGCCGGCGGCGAGGAGCCCCGGCGCGTCGGCCGTGCCCACGCCAATGACGGCGTTGCTGCGCGGACACAGGCACACGGCCGTGCCGCTAGCGGCCAGGAGCTTTTTGTCCGCCGCGTCCAGCCACACGGCGTGCACGGCCAGGGTGGACGGCCCCAAAAGCCCTTGGCTCCGGGCCTCGGCCACCGGGGAACGCCCCGGGGCGCGCCAGTCGCGCGGCAACACCCGGCCGCGCAAAAGTTCCGCCAGCTCGCCCTCACCCGTGGCCAAAAGCGCCGTTTCCCCGGCCTGCTCGGCCAGATGCAGGCAAAACGGCGCGCCAAGGCGCAGGCAGGCCTCCCTGGCCCGGCGCAGGTTTTCAGGGCTGGTGGAATAAAGGGCATGGCCGCTCGGGGCGGCGTCGAGCCCCGGCGCGCCGGCCACAGCCGCCTGAAGCTCCGGGGGAATGTCCGCCGGCGGCAGGCGGCGGAAGCCGAAATACTCGTGGCAGACAAGTCCCGACAATCCGCCCCGGGCCAGGGCCTTCGCCACGGCCGGACCGGCCCGGGAGCCCACGTCGATGACGGCCCCGGTGCCCGCTTCGGCCATCTCCGACACGGCCGCGTCCAGAATCTCCGGGGAAGGCGGCGACAGATCCTGACGCATGAGCCAGGCGGCCCAGGCGGCAAAGCCCTGCCCGCGCGGGGACAGCCCGCGCAGCCGGGAAAGCTCCAGGTGGACGTGGGCGTTTATGAGGCCGGGGACCAGGGTGGCCGGGCCGCAATCGACGACAGGCCCGGAAAAGCCGGCCAGCACCCGGCGGCGGGGGCCGACGTCGAGAACGCGCCGGCCGGTCAGCACCACGGCCCCATCGTCCAGGCGCTCCGGCGGCCCGTCGCAGGGTATCCTGGTGACGATGCGCCGGGCCGTCACCGCGTACGAGCATGTCCCGAGGGGAAGAGGAAAGGATGCAAGGGGCAGGCGAGAGGGGAAACCCTTTAAAAA
>NZ_AECZ01000062.1 GCF_000179555.1 Solidesulfovibrio fructosivorans JJ] | reverse complement strand
TTTTCAAAAAGGGGTTCCCTCCCCCGGTTCTTCACTCTTCTCCTTCTTCTCCTCCTCCACCATATTATTGATCTTGCACGCGGCGCAGGCGGCGCCGAAGCCGTTGTCGATATTGACGACGCTGACGCCGCCGGCGCAGGAGGTCAGCATGCCGCACAGGGCGGCGAAGCCGGAGAGGGCGGCTCCGTAGCCGACGGAGGTGGGCACGGCGATGATGGGTTGGGGCAGCAGTCCGCCGATGACGCTGGCCAGCGCTCCTTCCATGCCGGCCACGACGATGAGCACCCGGGCTTTGCGCAGGGTGTCGAGCCGGTCGAGCAGCCGGTGCAGTCCGGCCACGCCCACGTCGGCGACGATGTTGGCGTGGCTGCCGAACATTTCGCAGGTGACGCGCGCTTCTTCGGCCACGGGCAGGTCGGAGGTGCCGGCGGTGACGATGCCGATTTCGCCGCTGCGCCAGTCGATAGGGCGGCGGATGAGCGTCAGGGTACGGCCCAGGGCGTTGTGCTGCGCCTCGGGGCAGGCGGCGAGGACGCGCCGGGCGGTTTCCTCGGGCACGCGGGTAGCCAGCACGTTGGAGCGCGCGCCCATGCGGCAAAATATTTCGGCCACCTGGTCCGGGGTCTTGCCGGCGGCGTAGACCACTTCGGGCAGGCCGTTTCGCAGCGGCCGGTGCAGGTCGATGGTGGTGTGGCCGAGTTCCAGGCTGGTCAGGTCGCGCAGCCGCGCGATGCCGGCTTCCACGTCGATGTCGCCGGCCTTGACGCCGGTCAGGAGCGTTCGCAGATCGTCTTTGATATCCATGGAATATAAGCGTCAGGACATTTTCGGGTCCTGGTTGGGTTGTTCGTTGAGGCTGCCCATGCGGTAGCCGGAAAGATCCACGGTCACGTGACGGTAGCCCAGGCGTTTGAGCTTGTCGTCCACGTCGTGGGTGGCGCTTGCGGCAACGAGGGCGGCGACGTGGTCCGGGGCCACCTCGATGCGGGCCAGTTCGCCGTGGCTGCGAAGCCGTGCCTCGGGAAAGCCGATGCCCCGCAGGAACTCCTCGCCCCCTGCGATGCGCGTAAGTTCGGCTTCGGTGACGGAAACGCCATGAGGAATGCGGGTGAGCAGGCAGGCTCCGGCCGGCCGGTCCCAGCCGGGCAGGCCCAGTTCCCGGGACAGCCGCCGGATATCGGCCTTGGCCAGCCCGGCGGCAAGGAGCGGGCTTACGATGCCGAGTTCCTTGACGGCTCGCATGCCCGGCCTGTGATCGTCCAGGTCGTCGGCGTTGGTGCCGTCGAAGACGTTGCCCAGGCCCGACGCGGCGGCGCTGTCCACAAGGCGGCCGAAGAGCAGCCGTTTGCAAGTGTAGCACCGCTCGGGCGGGTTGTCGCGCAGCGCCTCGGGAAAGGGGATGTCCAGGATTTCGTGGCGCGCGCCCATGTTCCGGGCCGCCCGGGTCGCGGCCGCGACATCGTGGGGAGGGGTGTAGGGCGTGCGCAGGGTCACGGCCGGGACCGCCTCCGGGGACAGCGCGTCCAGGGCCGCCCGCAGGACCAGCAGGCTGTCCACGCCCCCGGAAAAGGCGACGAGTGCCGTTTTGCAGGGGCGGATGACCGCCAGCAGCCGGTCGTAGGCGTTTTGCGCCGCCACGTCAGGCGTCCTTGTCCCGGCAGCGGTCGACCACGGCGTAGATTTCGGTCAGGGGGATGCCGTGTTTTTGGGCCAGGGCGCGGCAGTCCTCGAATTCCGGCTTGGACCGCAGTACCGTGCCGCCGAGCAGGGCGTTTTTCAGGCGCACCGGCCCAAGAGGCGTGGGGAGGGTGGTGAAGGTCGTGGCGAGAAACGTTTTTTTTAGCGGCAGGCTTTTGATGCCAAGGGTCGTGGTATGGCGGAAAAGCAGTTCCATGAAGCGGCCTTCTTCAGCGGCCGCGCACAGCAGCGACAGGCAGGTGGCCGGGCGGTTTTTTTTCATGATGATGGGCGTGAAGTGCACGTCCATGGCCCCGGCCGCCATGAGGGTGTCCATGGCCGCGCCGAGGAGTTCGGCCGTCATGTCGTCGATGTTGCATTGGAGCAGCCGCGCCTCGGACACGGACCAGTCCGTGACGTCGGCCTCGGCCAGGTGCACGCGCAACAGGTTCGGCAGCTTCGTCACCCGGTGGCCGACGCCGTAGCCGGTTTTGGCCACGGTCATTTGGGGTGTGGTCGTGAACCGGTCGGCCAGGGTGGCCAGGATGGCCGCGCCGGTGGGGGTGGCGGTCTCTTCCTGCACGGCCCCCCGGGTGGTGGGGATGCCGGCCGTGATTTCCACCGTGGCCGGGGCCGGCACCGGAATCAGGCCATGGGCGCAACGGACAAATCCGCCGCCGAGTTCCACCGGCGAGGCCCAGACCGCGTCCACGCCAAGGGCGTGGAAACAGACGGCCGCGCCCACGATGTCGACGATGGAGTCCACGGCCCCGACCTCGTGGAAGTGGACTTCCTCGATGGGCTTGCCGTGCACCTTGGCCTCGGCGGCGGCGATGCGGCGGAAGATGGCCAGACTGGTGCGCCTGACGTCCTCGCCAAGGCCGCTGGCTTCGATGATGGCCTCGATGGCGGCCAGATTGCGCTGGCCGTGGTCGTGATGGTGCCCGTGCTCGTGGGCATGGTGGTGATGCCCATGCTCGTGGTGCCCGTGATCATGATTATGGGCGTGATGTTCGTGTCCATGCCCATGATCGCCGTGGTCGCGCGCATGGGAATGTCCGTGCCGGTGGTCGTGGTCCGCCGGCTGTTTCCCGGCCAGCTCCACGTCCACCCGGGCGCCGGTGATGCCGTTTCGGGCGTCGCGGGTCACGCGCAGGGAAAATTCCGCGTCGAGGCCCAGTTTGGATAACTCGGCGCGCAGAAAATCGGGATCGACGCCCAGGTCGATCATGGCGGCCAGGTTCATGTCGCCGCTGATGCCGGCCTGGCAATCGTAGTAGAGGATACGCATGGTGGTCTTCCTGTGGTGTTACGAAAATTAATTTAGTATTTTATTTTTGAACCAAATTTAAAAAATAATATTACACATAACACCTGGAAAAGCAAAAATTGCGGAATGGAAGGGCCCGAGAGGGGAGAACCCTTTTTTAAAGGGTTTCCCCTCTCGCCCTCGCCCTTTCCTTTTGACTCTCTATGGATACATGGCGCCGGTGGGGCGGATCATGATCTCGTTGACGTGGACGTGCTGGGGCAGGGTCAAGAGCCACCTGATGCCTTCGGCAAGGTCCCCGGGCTCGAGCAGTTTGCCCATCTCCCCGGCGAATTTGGCGAAGTCGTCGCTATAGCCGGCCACCTTCTGGAAGCCGGAGAGAACCACGCCCGGCATGACGGTGGTGACGCGCACGCCGGCGGAGCAGATTTCCCGGCGCAGCGCCTCGGCCATGCCCGAAACGGCGAACTTGCTCGAACCGTAGAAGCCGCTGACCGGCGAGATGTTGCGCCCGACCACGGAGCTGACCACCACGAGGTCGCCCGTGCCGCGCTCCTTCAGATAGGCCCCGGCCCGGCGCATGAGGTGGGCCGCGCCAAGCACATTGATCTTATAGAGCGCTTCCCACTGGGACTCGTCGCTGGTGAGCAGGCTTCCGGCCAGTCCCCGGCCGGCGTTGACCACCACGATGTCGTATTTGCCGCCGCTTGCCTCCCAGGCCAGGGCGGCCGCGAGCAGCTTCTCGATGTCCTCCACGGAACCGGCGTCCCCGGACACGGGGAGCGCCTTGCCGCCGGCCTTGGCGATTTCTTCGGCCAGGGCGACGAGTTCCTCGCGGCGTCTGGCCGCGAGCACCACGTTAGCCCCTTCGCCGGCCAGGGCCAGGGCCGTTTCCCGGCCGATGCCGGAGCTGGCTCCGGTCACAATGGCGGTCTTGCCGGCAAGCAGCATGGGACGCTTCATCGGGCTTTCGTATGGCATGAGGCAACCTCCTCCGGACGATTGTTCCGAATTACCCTAGGCGTTGGCCAGCCCCTCGTGGGCTCGGACCTTGAAGAGTTTGAGCGCCATGGCCTTGCGCTCCTCGACGCGGTCGTCCTCCATCTCGGCGGCCACCTTTTCCAGGGTCTCCGGGATGGGCAGGTGCTGGGGACATTTTTCCTTGCACTCGCCGCAGGCCACGCACTGGGAGGCGAATCCCGGGGCGCTTGCGCCGATGACGCCGCTGACGCTGATCACATAATGGAATTTCGAGCCTTCGACATCCCCGAACATGTGCAACTTGTTGTAGGCGTCGAGGCACTTGGGAATCTGCACGCCGGCCGGGCAGGGCATGCAGTAACCGCAGCCCGTGCAGCCGATCTGCATCAGCTCCTTGTACATGGCTCCGGCCCGGTCGATCATCTCCAGTTCCGCGAGGCTCAAGGCCCCGGCCGTGGCCGTGTCGGCGATGGCCAGGTTCTGCGCGACTTGTTCCTCGTCGTTCATCCCGGAGAGCACCACCGTCACTTCGGGATGGTTCCATACCCAGCGCAGCGCCCATTCCACAGGCGGCCGCCTGGTTGCCGCCTCGTCCCAGATGGCGGCCACGGCCGGTGGGGCGGGCTGGGCCAGGCTGCCGCCGCGAAGCGGTTCCATGATGATGACGCCGAGGCCCTTCCCCGCGGCATACTGGAGGCCTTCGGTGCCGGCCTGGAACTGCTGATCCAGGTAATTATATTGGATCTGGCAGAAATCCCAGTCATAGGCGTCCACGATGCGCTTGAAATCCGGCAGCCAGCCGTGAAACGAGAAGCCGGCGTTTTTGATGCGCCCGTCGGCCTTGGCCGCGTCCAGGAATTCCCGCACGCCCTTGGCCGCCACGCTGTCCCACAGTTCGCCGTCCAGGGCGTGGACGAGGTAGTAGTCGATGTGGTCCGTCTTGAGGCGGGTAAGCTGGGCGCTTAGGTAATGGTCCATGTCCTCGCGCTTTTCGATCATCCACGCCGGCAGCTTGGTGGCGAGTTTGACCTTCTCGCGGTATCCGTCCGCGAGGGCGCGGCCCACGAAGGGCTCGCTCGCCCCGCCGTGGTACGGCCAGGCCGTGTCCACGTAGTTGACGCCCGCGTTGATGGCGCTTCGGACCTGACCGATGGCCCGGTCCTCGTCGATTTTGCCGTCGATCATGGGCAGGCGCATGCAGCCGAAGCCAAGGATGGACAGCTTGTCCCCGTTTTTGGGCATTTTCCTGTACAGCATGCTTTTTTCTCCTTTCGCCGCCCGCGGCAAAGCGGGACCTCGCGTCCCGGCCGATGGCGGCGGCATGGATTCAATACTTGAGCCGGAAGCGTGAAAGAACGCCTATTTCTGCTCATTTCTTGCCTGATTCTTTCATGCTCGCCAGAAACGTCATGGGATCGTCACGCGTTTTCGGACCGGCGGCCGCCAAAGGCCTCGATGCCGAGGGCGGCCAGGGCGCAGCCCGCGCAAAGAAGCGACAGGCCCCGCCAGCCGAACAGGGCGAAGGCATGGGCCCCGACGGCCGAACCCAGCGCGCCGAAAGCGAACATCACGGTCATAAATACCGTGTTGAGCCGGCTTCTGGCCGTGGCGTCCAGGGCGTAGACCCGGGACTGGTTGGAAATCATGGCCGCCTGCACGCCGATGTCCATGAGCACGATGCCGCCGAGCAGCGCGGCCCAGGAGCCGGGAAAGCAGGCGAAAAGAAGAAACGAGGCCGCGACCGCCCCGGCCCCGCAAATGATGATTCTCCCCTGGCCGCCGCCCAATTTGTCCGAGACCCAGCCGGCCAGGGGCGCGGCCAGGATTCCGGCCATGCCGAGCAGCCCCAGCAGCCCGGCCACGGCGCTGCCCTGGAAAAAGGGCGGTTGCTCCAGGTACAGGGCCACGTCGGCCCAGAAGGCGATAAACGCGGCGAAGATCAGTCCCTGGGTCAGTCCGGCCCGGCGCAGCACGGCATGGGCGCGGAAAAGCCCGAGCAGCGACAACAGCGTTTTCCGGTAGCTTAAGGGGGAGGTCGGCTCGGACCGGGGCAGCCGCACGGCCAGAAGCGCGGCCATGCCCAGGCAGGCGAAGGCGGCCAGGGCGAACATGGCCCGCCAGCTCACGTATTCCGAGACAACGCCGCTTATGGTCCGGGCGAGCAGAATACCCGATAAAAGGCCGGCCATGACCACGCCCACCACCCGGCCGCGCTGGTGCTCCGGGGCCAGATGGGCGGCCATGGGTACCACCTGCTGGGCCACTGTCGAAAGAACGCCCAGGCACAGGCTGGCCGCGACCAGGACGGTGAGGCTCGGCGACGCCGCCGCCCAGGCCAGGGACGCGGCCAGCCCCAGCGTGGTGATGACGATGAGCCGTCGCCGCTCGAAACAGTCGCCAAGGGAGGCCAGAAAGAGCAGCCCCACAGCATAGCCCACCTGGGTCAGCACGGCCACGGAAGCCACCTGCTCGGGGCCCACGCCGAATTCCCGGGCCAGGATGCCGAGCATGGGCTGGTTGTAGTAGATGCTGGCCACGAACAGCCCGGCCGCCGCGGCCATGAGCAGCACCGTATTTCCGCCCAGCTCCGGGGCCAAAGCGCGGCCGGCGTTTTTTCCCACAGTCTTGGTCATTGTCCCTCCTATCGGCCAAACCGGTCGACCGTGGCACTATAAGCATCGGATGTGGGGGGAAACATGTCCATTTCTGCAAAGAAGTTGCCCAATCCTGCCGCTGTCGGCACCCCCTCGGGGCAAAGGGGGCATTTGCCGTCCCGGGCGCAAGCGCTTACAGGTCGCTTGGGCGCGAAACCGTCGCGCCGGGAGGACCCCCACGCATGGGTGAAGGAAACGACATGCCGCCGGCCGATGACGCGCGGCTTATTGCCGTGGGCGACATCCACGGCCAGGCCGATGCGCTGCGCCGGCTGCTCGACGATCTGCCGTACCGGCCGGGTACGGATCGTCTTATTTTTTTAGGGGATTACATCAACCGGGGACCGGACACCCGGGGCGTGCTGGATCTGCTGACCGATATCGCCCGGCAGGACCCGGGCGCGGTTTTTTGCCTGGGCAACCATGAGGAAACACTTCTCCGGTACGCCGACGAGGGCGAACCCGAGGATTTGCGGCTCCTTCGCGGGCTCGGCATCGAAACCACCCTGCGCTGCTACGGCGATCCGCCGGCCGCATCGCTGATCGGCCTTTCCTTCCTGCCGCCCGAACACCAGGCGTTTCTGCGCGCCCTCGTGCCCTACGCGCGCATCGGCGACATGCTCTTCGTCCACGCCGGGTTGCCCGGCGGACTGCCGCCCGAGGAATGCCCCACCGACTGCATGCTCTCGGTGCGGGGCGCGTTTCTCTCCGGCCCCGTGCCGCGCGGCCTGACCGTGGTCTTCGGCCATACCACCGCCCGCACCCCCCTCGTCGCGCCGGGCAAGATCGGCCTGGATACCGGCGCGGCCTGGGGCCGCGCGCTCACCGCCTGCATCCTGCCCGACATGGAACTGCGCCACGTGTTTATTTGAAAGGTAAAGATGAAGAAAAGATGCCTCCGGCGGCCGGGGGGGCCATGGGCCCCCCGGCCCCCCCTTCCTCCCTGGGTCGTTTTCCCCGACGGCAAGCCGTC
>NZ_AECZ01000061.1 GCF_000179555.1 Solidesulfovibrio fructosivorans JJ] | reverse complement strand
CCTTTTTGAAAAAAGGGTTCCCCTCTCGCGCTCTCCCTTCCCAAAAACTTTTAACGGTGACAAGTTGTTATCGTTAAAGTCTTTGGAAAGGGGGCCCGGGGGGAAACTTTTCGTAAGACAAAGTTTCCCCCCGGTTCGTTTTTTTATTCCTTGCTGATGCCGAGCTTGCGCAGGCGGGAGTCGAAGGTGGAGCGGTTGACGCCGGCGGCCCGGGCGGCCTTGGTCACGTTCCATTTGTATTTTTCAAGCAGCGCCAGGGCGTAGGCGTGTTCGAGGCTTTCCCAGGTGTACTCCGTCAGGTCGGGCCCTGGGGCGCTCGTGGGCGTTGTTTCGGGCGCGGGCGCGCTGTCCCTGGCCTGGCCGATTTCGTGGGGCGGCGGGATGTCGTCGGTCTCGATGACCGGTCCGGAAACCGTGGCCAGCAGGTAGCGCACCAGATTTTCCATCTCCCGGACGTTGCCCTGGAACGGGCGGCGCTTGAGGGCGGCCAGGGCGTCGCGCGCCAGGGTCTTTTGCGGAATGCACAGCCGGCCGGCGTCGCGGGCCAGGAAGTAGTCCAGCAGCTCGGGGATGTCCTCGGGGCGTTCGCGCAGGGGCGGCAGTTTGAGCGGCAGGACGTTTAGGCGGTAAAAGAGATCCTCGCGGAAGGTCCCATCGGCGATGGCCCGGGTGAGGTCCCGGTTGGTGGCGGAGATGACGCGCACGTCCACGGTGCGGGTCTTCGCGTCGCCGAGGGGCTTGACCTCGTTTTCCTGGAGCACGCGCAGGATGCGGGCTTGCAGGGAAAGCGGCATGTCGCCGATCTCGTCGAGGAAGACCGTGCCGCCGTCCGCCGCCTCGAAAAGTCCCACCTTGTCCTTGTCCGCGCCGGTGAAGGCGCCTTTCTTGTAGCCGAAGAGTTCCGATTCGAGCAGGGCGTCGGGGATGGCCGAGACGTTTTGGACCAGGAACGGTTTGTCCTTGCGGGCGCTTTGGGCGTGGATCTCCCGGGCGAAAAGCTCCTTGCCCGTACCGGACTCGCCGGTGATGAGCACCGGAAAATCGGTGCGCGAATAGTTTCTGGCCGCTTCCAGGGCCGCGCAAAAGGCCGGGCTCTTGCCGACGAGCGAGGTTTCGCCTTTGATGCCGCCGAGAAGTTTTTTGAGTTTCTGGGCCTCGTTTTTCTGATCGGCGAAGGCCAAGGCGTTGCCCAGGGCGATGGAGCCGATGGCCACGAATTCTTCCAGGAGCTCCAGATATTCCTTGCCCAGGTTCAGCCGGCTGCCGCCGTGGGCCGTGTCGATGATCTCGACCGCGCCGTAGACCTCGCCGTTTTTGAGCACCAGCGGATAGCAGAGAATGAGGGTGGATTTGACGTCCAGGCCCGATTCCGCGTCCTTGAAATGGCGTTTGTCCTTGCCCGGCTCGGCGATGGTCATGCGGCCGTTTTCGATGACCCAGCCGACGATGCTCGGCTTGTCCTTGGGCACGACAAAGCCCACGAGCTGTTCGCTCTGGCCGCCGCCGATGGCTTCGATGCACTGGTAGCCGTCATCACGCTTGATCCAAAGCGAACCGCGCTCGACGTTCTGGAATTCCACCAGCGCTTCCAGGAAACGGCGCTGGAGCTTGTCGGTTTCCAGCTCCTCGAACAGGGCCTTGGGAAAATTGGGTGTGTGGGGGGGCATGGCGCGTTCCGGCAAAGTCATGGTTGCCCGCACGGCGCGTCGGGACGCGCAAGGCGGAAGGACTGAGCGGAACATGCCGGAAAAGCGGCATCGGGGCAAGCCGAGGGGGAGCGTCCTTATGAAGCGGGATTCCGCGCCGTGTTCAGGAAGGCATGCGCTGTTCGCGCAGCGCCAAAAACTTGGGGAAAAGAGAGGGCGGACGGGGAACCCGTTTCGAGGAAGGTTCCCCGCCCGCAGATTCTAGTGGGTAGCCTGGGACAGTTCGCGGATTCGCCAGAAATCCTCGGGAATCTCCAAGTACAAGTCGCTTTCGGGCAGGGGAATGACGCACAGGAGCGCGCCCGTGGAGGCGACCCAGTACATCTGGCCGCTAAGGCCGTGCATGAGGTCTTCGTAGCTGGCGCCCGTTTGGGCGGCGACTTCCTTCATGGCCCGTTTCATGGTGGACATGGCCCCGTGGCCGATTTCCACTTCCAGGACGGAGACATGGTGAATGGCGTGGCTTTGTTCTGCCAACTCGGGAGGAGCGGTTTTGCGCAATGTCAGAGCCGATTCCATGGCGACCTCCTAGGGGAATTTGGCCCGTACCGACGGAGAGTCCGGTCCGGGCTATTGCCTGTTATAAGCAATAGCCGTGCAAAGTACACCAATCCCGTGGAGAAATTTGACGTCTTTTTTGTAACCGACCGATTTTACGGTCTGAATATGTGGGGTAAAAATGACATGGCGACGACAAGGCCTACGCCAGCCGTCGGGGAAGCTGCAAAAAAGAAGGCAGAGTGACAAAAGTGTCGCAAAATGGGGAGATGTCGTGACCGGCGTGGGTCAGGAGGAGACGTCCGGCAGGGCGTCGTAAAGCGCGTCCCAGGTCCCGTGGCGTGTGAGCGCCTCCATGATCATGGGCAGCGGCGCGGCGTGGATGCCGGGCAGGTCGGCCTCGCCGGGAGCCGTGATGGGAAAGGCCAGCCGTTCCGTCGGCGGCGTGAACCGGGCATCGACGCCCGGTTTGTTGCCGCGCGGGTCGATCCGGTACCAGTTCCGATCCTTGAGACGCGCGGCGACAAGGCCGTGGAGGCAGTAGCGCGCCGCGTCCTTGTCGGGATCGAGCAGGAGGCGCTGGTAGCACAGGCCGGCCGGGATGCCGTTTGCCCGCAGCAAGGCGGCAAGCAGATGGGCCTTGGCGTAGCAGTAGCCCGTGCCGTGGGCGAGGACTTCGGAGGCGGCGCGGGTGACGGGATTTTGTCGGTGGTCGACGCTGTGGCGGATGGCGTCGCGCACGAAGACGAAGGCGGCTTCGGCCACGGCGGCGTCCGTGTCCCGTCCGGCGGCAAGTTCGGCGGCCTTGGCCGCGACGGCCGGATGGTCGCTGTCGATCCAGGCGGACGGGCCGAGGTAGGCGGCAAGGGGCGAAAGGGGCTTTAGCATGGGCGGGGTTCCGTCACGTCCCGGTCTCGGGCGTCGAGAAAGAGGTCCGTATACGCGCGGGGATATTCCCGCGTGAGGCCGATCGCCGCGCCGTAGGACCGGATGACGGGGAGGGCGGCAAGTCCCAAGGCGCGGTCCCGGGCCTGGTGCTCGATTTCGACGAACGTCCCGGCGGCAAAATCCACCGTGACCAGGGTCAGTTCCAGGGCGAGGCCGTTGTGCATGGTCCGGGAACGACGGCAATGTTTGACATAGGCCATGCGCCGCACGAACCCCAGGCCGGTGAGGACGGCCTCCATGGCCCCGGTGTCGGCCACGGCGGTCGAGAGCTCCTCCTTGGAGGCGCTGGCGGCGTCGAACGGGGGATTCTTGCAGGTGCAAAACGTTTGGCCGTCCGCCTCGCGCAGCCGGAGTTCCCGGCCCGAGGCGTAAAACGCTCCGTCAGGCGTGTCGAAGTAGACGTCACGATAGACCGCGTCGGCCAGACGCGTTCCCGGCAGCCTGAACCCGGGCGGGGCGATGAATTTGATTTCGGCTTCGTACATGGCGGCGAACGCGTTTGGTTTTGGCGACGAAGGGCCTGCCGTTCGGGCGTTGTTACTGTGACGGGCAGGGGATGGCAATCCCGCTCGGGGCGCTTGACGCGGTCCGGGGCTTCAAGCGATAAAAACAATTGTCGCTCTCGTCCGCGTTTGTTGAAGAACTGTTACTGGAGACGCGCTGCGCCGCTGTGAGGTTTTCTGTGGATGATCCGATAGTCAATTTCAGCATTGTGACGTTCAATCGGCTGGAGATGACGAAGAAATGTTTGTTTTCCCTAAAGAAGTATACAAACATTCCGCACAAGGTGACGGTCGTGGACAATTGCTCCACGGATGGGACCCGAGAATTTCTCCTCAAACTGCGGGAAGGCGGTCTGATCGACAATCTGTTTTTGCTGAAAAAGAATATGGGCGTCTCCTGCGCCTCCAATTTCGGTTTCGATTATAGTCCGGCTCCGCTTTACATGAAGCTGGACAACGATATGGAGATTCTAAAAAACAATTGGATTGTCGACATCATAGATCTCTGGGCGCGCAACGCCAAAGTCGCCATACTCGGTCCGAAACTGGGCCTGGGCAAACCGTATTTCTATAGCGTCCGGCTGGAGAGTGGGGATTTGGTCGATGTGAACAAGCACAATCTGCCTGGCGCGGCAACCATCATATCGCGCGATGTCTTCCAGACGCTGGGGTATTGGAACGAGGATTACGGCCTGTACGGCGAAGAGGACGCGGATTATTCCCATCGGGCGAAGCTGGCCAAGTATTTGCTCGTCAGTTATGACTCCAATGCTTTACTCAATCACCTCGGTACGGAACAAAATACGCAAATCGACTATTCCGATTACAAGATGGAGCAGCGCAGAAAGAATCTCAATCCGGCCAAAGGGATCAACAAGTTCGCCTTGTATTGTTATTTGTACGACAAGGGCCTCCTGAGCCTCTATTGCCCGCGACGCTATGTCCCCGTCATTCGGGGCGATGATGTCGATTTTACCGTGGATCAGGACTTTCTTGTCAGGAAAAAATTCGTCGCCGCCTGCGCCAAGACGATTGCGGCGATCCCTCCCGCCGGATTCAACGACACCATTCATAGCGATGCCTTCGTGGCGCGGCTTCAGGCGATGAAGGACGCCATGCGCGTCAGCGATCCGGGGCTTCGCGCGCAAGAGCCCACCTCAGGCAACGCATTGTGAAAGCGTTTACGTCGGCTTCTTTTGGGGCCATCATACCGGGATGTTACGCATAGCATCCCGGGGCGTTGCCACGCCCGTCGTCGGGCTGGCTGCCGGAGAAGGGGAACCTGAAGGCCGGGGGCTCGCCGCCGGGCTTATGGCCGTCACGGCGCTTTTGTGGAGTACCGGGGGCCTTGCCATCAAGCTCGTGCCCATGCCTTCCATGGCGGTCACGGGCGGACGCAGTCTGCTTGCCGCGCTGCTGCTCTTGGCGCTTTTCCGGGGCAGGCTCGATTTTCGTCCGACAAAGCCTTTTTTGTGCGCGGGCCTGGGGTATGCCGGCCTGCTGGTCACCAACGTGGTCGCCACCCGGCTGACCACCGCCGCCAACGCCATCCTGCTCGCCTACACCGCCCCGGTCTACGTGGCGCTTTTGGCTCCGGCGGTGCTCGGCGAACGCACGCGCCCGGCGGACTGGGTCTTTGTCGCGGTCACGGTCGGGGGGATGGCGCTTTTTTTCCTGGACAGGCTGTCGCCGGAAGGGTTCTGGGGCAACATGCTGGCCGTGGGCACGGGGCTGTCCTATGCGGTTTTCACTCTCGGCATGCGGGCCGGCCGGGCGGGATCGCCGGTTTCGGCGGTCATTGCCGGCCATTTGCTGACCGCCGCCGTGGGGCTGCCCTTTCTGGTGCGCGAACTGCCGCTTTCCGGGGAGGCTTTTTGGGGGTTGGCCTATCTCGGCATCGTGCAGCAGGGGCTGTCGCTGGCGCTTTACGTCTGGTGCATCAGGCGGCTGCGGGCCCTGACCGCGATCTGCATCATGACCCTGGAGCCGATCTTCAATCCGGTGTTCGTCGCCCTGGGCTACGGCGAACTCCCCGGGAAATGGGCCATGATCGGCGGCATGGTGGTCGTCGGCGCGGTGACACTGCGCAGTTTGGCCGCCGCGCGGCGCTAAGTCTTTCGCGCCCAGGCGGAGGTCGCATGAGGCGGCTTGGCGCGCGGGGGCGATTTCGAGACGGTCCCGCCGCCAATGCGTTTACGCGTTTTCGCCTTGCGCGAGCTCTTCAGGGAATTCTCCATATTTGAACGCGCGGTACCACAAGGCGCGCATGTCCGGCGTGGCGATCCGCAGGGCTTCCATGATTTTCATGGTGAAGTCGATGCTGCCCAAGCCGCTGGCTGTGGTGATGTGCCCATCCGTAACGGCCAACGCTTCAATATAATGATCCTGGCTGGTGTAACCCGGAACATGATCACGGAGGTACTTCAAGGAATTCGAAGTATGCTTCCTGTTTTGCAACAAACCGGCTTTGGCGAGTACGGTCGTTGCCGCGCATATGGCTGCCGTCGGGATTTTCCTTTCGTCGAGATTTTGCAGGAAGGAATGGATTTCCTCCTTGGGGTACGATTGCTCCCAGAGCATTCCTCCCGGCAGGATGAAGAGCAGGATGTCATCGATGGCAATATCGGAAAGGCGCCGCCCCGGCTGTACCTTGAGTCCACCCATGGATAAAACGGGTGCATCCGAGAGTCCGACACCAACGACCGGCACATTGCCCATACGCCGCAGTTCGGCAAGAGCAAAGCCGATTTCCCAGTCCGCATATCCGTCGAACAGCAATACGTAGGTTTTTTTCATGGCAGTTCCTCAGGCACAGTCATGTGGGAGTGTCTGGTTTGTTGGCCTGAACCTCGAAGAAGATTCAATCCAGCTTCATATGCAGTAACGGAAAGGGTTTTCCCTGGCCGTCAATCGGTGATCGGTCTATAATGCGGAAGCCAAGGTGCTTATAGAATCCGATTGCCTGCGGGTTCTGCTCATTGACATCCACGTATGCGACATCCATGCTTTCGATGGCATGCCTGCATAGGGAAGAACCGATGCCTTGTCCTCTGTTTTGGGGCAACACAAAGAGCATTTCAAGTTTCTTCTCGGAAACGCCGCAAAATCCGAGAATGGTGCCTTGCGCATTTTTTACGCATCGTAATTTCACAGCATCAAAATATTGTTCAAGAATCAACGGCTTTAAGAAGGAAATATCAGCTTCATTCAAGAAATTATGCGTCGCTCGAACGGAAGTTTCCCATACGTTAAGCAACGCAGGATAATCTTTCTTGTCAGCCTGTTCTATCTTCATGCGCAGCCTCTCAGGATAATTTTTTAATCAATTAGTTTGTAAGCATGTAATGCGATTATTTCTAGTGAAATAGTTGCGGAATTCCAAATATAAACCCTAGGATCGTGCATAGAGATAATATGATCGAGAAAAACCAGTGTTCTTTGAACAACTCACCAAGGGCGACGGGATAGAGCTTGAAGTTTTCGCACATCCTCGTGTTTATTTTTAAGGAATTGTCAGCAGCTCTAGAAATAATATTGCTCATGATGTCAACTTTACGCAGTGTTGATTGATGGAGCTCAACATATTTTCCTTGTTCAAATGCCAACGCTTCATCCTGCCCAGATAAAAAATCTTTGTCAGAAATCATATTTTTTTGTATTAGTTTCACGAGCCTGGGATGGCCAATGTATGCTGGTCCATATATGGAAATTAGTAGTCTCGCAATGTCAATCATCTTATCTTCAGGTATTGTCTCTGGTGTTCCTTTCAAAACAGAGTATCGGTGGGATATTGCAGGAAATCCATAGTTAATATCTCTCATGTTCCAATGAAGCCACTTGTATCCATCATGTCGTCTTACATAGTCGTAAAAGCGGTCGAGCATCATCTTTTCTAGCCTGTCATAATTTCCAGGAATATTTTTCATGGGAACGCTATTAATTTCAGCTATTTGATGGATCGAAAACGATGTTGTCTGTGCGGAATAGCAATTTCGAACAGCGATAGATGTTATTCGAGGAGATGATCCGTCATTTCTTTCATAAAAACTTTCGCATGAATAGTGAATAATGATAGAATGTTCTTGATTGTCAGTGATGCTGCGCAGCAAATCAATGGCCTTTTTCCTTTTGTTTAACTGTATAATAGCCCTGCCCATTCGTGTGCTCCTCTTGGATTTCGCGTTTTATATGTTCGGCTGGATGGTGTTGAGATTATGCTAATGTATAAATTACGAATGATGATAATTAAATTAACCTAAAATAATAAAGTACTTTTTATTTTAGGTTAAGTGATTCTTCACGTTGTAAAAAATAGTTTGAAATTATTCCTGACGAGGACTTGTAAGAATCTTGGGGAAATTTGCCCTGTGAAACCAATGGGTAGGAGCGTTTTTAGGACGTTCCTGGACCGATAGCCCCGGAACATTTTAGAGCTTCCACCACTTCCGCCAGCGGTAATCCCACGACGTTGGTGTACGAGCCATTGATCGCGGTGACAAACGCCGCCGCCTTGCCCTGGATTGCATAGGCCCCGGCCTTGTCCATGGGCTCGCCTGTGGCCACGTAGGCGGCGATGGCCACATCGGAAAGCGCCGCCATGGCCACGTCCGTGGACACGGTGAAGATCTCCGGTTCCGGGCCGCAGCCGAAAATCGCGCAGCCGGTCACCACCTGATGCGTGCGCCCCGAGAGCAGGCCCAACATGCGCCCGGCGTCGGCCGCATCGCGCGGCTTGCCCAAAATTACATGCCCCACGGCTACCACCGAATCCGCGCCGATGACCGCCGCCTCCGGATGCTCCCGGGACACGGGCGCGGCCTTGAGCCGGGCCATGCGCGCGGCATAGGCCGACGGCAACTCGCCCAGATCCGGTTCGGGCTCCTCGGCCGGACTCGGAACAACCGAAAACGGTACCCCGGCCAAATCAAGCAGCTCCCGCCGACGTGGTGACGTCGAGGCCAGAATGATGCGTCGCTGTGTCGTGTACATATTATGATGCTGGAAGAGCCGGGGGAGGGAACCCCTTTTTGAAAAAAGGGGTTCCCTCCCCCGGACCCCCACCCTCCCGAAAAACTTTAAAG
>NZ_AECZ01000060.1 GCF_000179555.1 Solidesulfovibrio fructosivorans JJ] | reverse complement strand
GTGTAATCAGGAAAAAAAAATCCATAATGAGATGATGCCAATAAAAAGTTTAGGAAGGGGAGAGCGCGAGAGGGGAGAACCCTTTTCAAAGGGTTTCCCCTCTCGCACCCTCTTGTCCGCTCCTCCTTCTCCTCCTTCAACTACTACCACCACTCCCCCATCCATTTCCGTCATCGTGCCGGCCTACAACGCGGCCGGGACCCTGGCCGACACCCTGGACGCCCTTGCCCGGCAGACCGTGGATGCGGCCCGGGTGGAAGTGGTGGTCGTGGACGACGGTTCCACCGACGCCACGGCGGCCGTTGCCGCCGCCCGGGGGGCCATGGTCGTGCGCCAGGAGAACCAGGGACCGGCCGCGGCCCGCAATGCCGGGGCGCTGCGGGCCACGGGCGACATCCTGGTTTTCACCGACGCCGATTGCACGCCGTTGCCCGATTTTCTGGCCCAGCTGATCCGGCCCTTCGACGATCCGGCCGTCTCCGGCGTGCAGGGGGCCTACCGCACCCGGCAGACCGGACTTGTCGCCCGGTTCGCCCAGCTCGAATTCGAGGACCGCTATCTCTTCGCCGCGAAATTTCCCTGTCTCGACCTGGTCGCCACCTATGCCGCCGCCTTCCGGCGCGAGGTGTTCGTGGCCCAGGGCGGCTTCGACACGTCCTTTCCCGTGGCCGACAACGAGGACACGGAATTTTCCTACCGCCTGTGCCGGGCCGGCCACCGGCTGGTCTTCGCTCCCCGGGCCATGACCTATCACCGCCATCCGGCCAGCCTGTCCGGCTATCTGCGCATCAAGGCTCGGCGGGCCTACTGGCGTCTGGCCGCTTGCCGGGCCCATCCGCAAAAAATGCTGCGCGACGGCTACACACCGGGGCTTCTTCGCGTCCAGACGGCGCTTGCCGGCCTGTGCGGCCTGGGCATCGCGCTGTGGCCGTTTGCGGCGTTCGGGGGCTTGCTGGCGCTTCTTGCGGGGGCGGCGCTTGCGGCCTCGTCCGTGCCGTTTGCCCGCTTCGCGGCCCGGCGGGATGCGCCTGTGGCCATTGTCGCGCCGGGCATCGTCTGCGCCAGGGCCTTCGCCTTTGCCCTGGGCGCGGGGCTGGCCGTTTGCTCCCGGCTGACCGGCCGGACGTTTTGCGGCAAAAAGGCGGGCGGCCGGACATGCGGGTAGGACTCGACCTGCATGGGCTCTCCGACCTCATGCAGGGCTCGCGCACCTATATCGCCAATCTGGCCGCGCGGCTGCCCTTTGCCGCGCCGGACATCGATTTCGTCTATTATGTCGCCGATCCGCAGGGACCAACCGCCCGGGCCCTGGCCCCGGGCGCGTCGAATGTCGTCTTGCGCCCCATTCCGCCGGGACGCTTCGGCCGGCTAATCCGGCCGTTTCCGGCCCGGGCGGCGGGTGAGGTGGACGTGCTGCACTGCCAGTATGTCGGTCCCCTGGTCGGCGGCCCGCCAACGGTGCTCACGGTGCACGACATCCTGCACGAAACCCTGCCCCAATACTTCCCCAAGGGACTCGGCTCGCTCATGCGGCTGCTTTATCCGGGCAGCGCCCGCCGGGCCGGGATGGTGCTGACCGTTTCGGATTTCAGCCGCCGGGAGATCGTTTCGCGCTACCGCGTGCCCGGGGACAGGGTGGCGTTTGCCCCTAACGGCGTTGGCGAAGGTTTTTTTCCCGTGACCGATCCGGGGCGCCTTGCCGCCATGCGGGGACGGCTTGGGCTCCCGGAAGGCCGCTACCTCCTCTATGTCGGCCGCATCGAGCCGCGCAAGAATTTGCCGGGACTCGTGGCCGCGCATCAGGTGTTGCGTCGGAAGATGGGACCGGCCGCGCCGTTTCTGGTCCTGGCCGGCGGCCGGGACCGGCTTTTCGCAGCGTTCCACGAAGCCATGCGTCGCGGCGGGAGCGGGGAGGGCATCGTTTTCGCCGGCTCCGTGCCCCAGGAGGACCTGTCCGCGCTTTACAGCGGCGCGGCGGCCTTTGCCTATCCGAGCTTCGGCGAGGGGTTCGGCCTGCCCGTGGCCGAGGCCATGGCCTGCGGCGCTCCGGTCGTGGCGAGCACGGCCGCGGCCGTGCCCGAGGTGGCGGGAGATGCGGCGCTTTTGGTCGACCCTTCGGACGTCGATGGGCTGGCCGCCGCGTTGGAACGGGTGCTGACGGACGCGGACGTGGCCGCCGCGTTGCGGCGAAAGGGGTTGGCCCGGGCGCGGGAGCTCACCTGGGACGCGGCCGTCGCCCTGGCCGTTGCCGCCTATCGTCGGGTGGCTGGAGGGATCGGCGCGGTTACGCCTCTTCCCGGCATTCGGGAATGACCGCATCCATGGCCCGGGCCAGCGCTTCCAGGTCCACGGGCTTGACCACGTAGCCGTCGACCCCGGCGGCCAGCGCCTGTTCCCGGTCCTCGGTCAGGGCATGGGCGGTGAGCGCCAGGATGGGGATCGCCGGATTGCGCGCCCCGGCCGATCCGTCCCGCACGGCCCGGGTGGCGGAAAGCCCGTCCAGAAGCGGCATCCGCACATCCATCAGCACGCAGTCGAAATCTTCTCCGGCCAGCCTGGCCAGCGCTTCCCGGCCGTTTTCCGTCAGGACCGTCTCGCAGCCGAGCCGTCGCAGCATGGCCTGGATGGTCAGCCGGTTGACGGCTTCGTCCTCCACCACCAACACCCGGCGGCCGATGAGGCAGGGCTTGGCGGAGGGCGCAACCGGGGGAGCCATCTCCGGCGGCCGGGCGAAGGGCAGGCGCACCCTGGCCTCCGTGCCCTGGCCCGGTTGGCTGGACAACAGGATGCGCCCGCCCATGCGCTCGGCTATGGCCCGGACGATGGTCAGCCCCAACCCCAATCCGCCGTGGGCTCGGGTCACGGAGGCGTCGGCCTGGGCAAAGGCGTCGAGCACGTGGTCCAGCTTTTCGGACGGGATGCCGATGCCGGTGTCCCGCACGGCGAATTCGAGCAGGGCCATACAAGGGGATTCGGGCTTCTCCACCGGGGCCACATCCAGTTCCACGCGGCCGAACGTCGTGTATTTGATGGCGTTTCCGGTAAGATTGTAGAGGAGTTGACGCAATCGTGCCGGATCGCCGCGCAGGCGGGCCGGGGTCTGCGGCGCCACCCGGCAGGAAAAGGCCAGCCCTTTGATGGCGGCCTCGTGGGCGAAGGAGGCGATGATCGGGTCGAGGACGTCGCTGACGGTGAAAAGCTCCTGGGACAGGGACATGGTGCCGCCATCCAGGCTGGAGAAGTCGAGGATGTCGGAGAGGAGCCGCAGCAGGGCCGAGGCGGCGTCCATGGCCGTGCGCATGTATTCGTCCTGTTCCGGCGAATGGGGGGTGGCCAGCAGTAGTTGGAGCATGCCCATGACGCCGTTTAACGGCGTGCGGATTTCATGGCTCATGTTGGCCAGAAAAGCCGACTTGGCCTGGCTGGCGCTACGGACCTGGCTTAAGGCCGCGTTTTTGGCGTCCTCGGCCGCCCGGCGGGCGCTGATGTCCTGGAGCATGGCCTGGAAGCACTGGCCGGTGTCGTCCAACGGGCTGAAATCGACCTGGACCGGCAGCCATGTGCCGTCCTTGCGGCGGTAGCGGCGTTCGATGGTGAAGGGCAGGCCGGCCAGGGAAGCCATGGGCCCGGCCATGCAGGAAACCATGCGCATGTCGTCGGGGTGGATGAGATCCCGGATGTTGGCGGCGCGGATTTCTTCGAGGGTATAGCCCAGAAGCTCCAGGGCCCGGGGATTGGCGTCGAACAGGTTCCCCTCGTTGTCGCCGAGCAGGATGCCCATGACCGAACGCTCGAAGAAAAGCTCGCACCGCTCCTGGCGTAGGCGCAGCCGGGACACCAGGGCCTCGAGGGCCGCGACCTGGCGTTTGAGGGCGTCCGCCGAAGGGGACGCGGAAGCGGTGCTGTCGGCGGCCATGCGCATGCCCCATGAACACGAGGGTAGGGTCGGTTGCGAAACGTGAGGCGCGTTGCCGGGGAGACCAATGTTACGGTCCATCCTTTATGGCATTCCGCCGTCCTTTGCGCAAGGGAAGGGAGGCGTCGGACCGGTTGCGAAGGATGCCGGAGCATTGGCGAAAGAACTTGCCCTTGCCGCGCCGCGGCCTGTACAAACCTGTCCAAAAGGGGCGGCGGTCGGCCGCCCGCGAGGAACGGGTATGGACGAAATACAACGCGAAGCCCGCTGGGCCTTGTCCCTGGATGGGAAGATCGCCTTGTCCAAGGACATCGTCGCCGGGGCCATCGGCCGGTTCGGCCCGGATTTCCGGCTGGCCTGGACCGGGGCCAAGGACAGCACCCTGGTGCTTTGGGTCACGCGGCGGGTCTGCGCCGAGCGGGGACTGGCCATGCCCCGGGTGGTGACCATCAACGAGGGCGACCCCTTCGACGAGATCGTGGATTTTCAAAAGCGCCTGGTCGACGCCTGGGGGCTGGACCTGACCGTGGTCGCCAACGACGACATCCTGTCCCGCAAGCCGCATATCGGCGACGTCATCCCCGTGGACGCCCTGTCCGGGGACAGCCGGGCCGAGCTTGCCCGGACGGGTTTTACCGGCGAGGCCTTTCCCTTCGATCCGGAATCGCCCATCGGCAACCAGCTGATGAAGGTCGCGCCCTTAAACGCCTTTTTGCGCCGGGCGGGCGTGGCGGCGCTGGCCACGGCCATCCGCTGGGACGAACATCCGGCCCGGGCTAACGAGGACTACGAAAGCCCGCGCGAAGACCCGCCCCACCTGCGCATCCACCCTATCCTGCACATGCTCGAGCGCGACGTGTGGGACATCACCCTTGGCAACGACATCCCCTTTTGCGAACTCTACCGGCAAGGCTACCGCAGCCTCGGCACCAAGACCGGCACCGTGCGCCAAAGCGATCTTCCGGCCTGGGAGCAGGACCTCGCCGACCGCTCCGGGGAGCGGGCCGGCCGGGACCAGGAAAAGGAAGAGGCCATGGAGCAGCTGCGCGCCCTGGGCTACATGTAGCGCCGCGACGGCTACCAGATGAAGGTGGCGGCGCGCGGACCCGACGCGCCGACGACGAGCTGCCGCGTTTCGGGCACGCCGCCGGAGACGGCCGTCACCGTGTAGCTCCCGGCCGGCAGGCGCAACAGGAGCACCGGGCCGTCGGTGACGATGTCCCCGGAGGCCGTGCCGCGAAACGCCACCCGCACGTCGCCGAGATAGGCCCCGTCCGATCGGGCGAATTCCAGACGCAGGTTGTATTGGCCGGCCACGGCGTCCATCTCCGCCCGCTCGTCCATGCCCACGCCGCCCGAAACGTAGGGGATGCCCTGGGGCGTCACCCGCGTGGTGAGCGCCAGTCCTGGCGTTGCCGGCACCAGGCCGAGGACGGCCAAAAGCGGCAGTGTTTTCACGGCAGTGGTCAAAAAGCGCATGGCGCACCTCCCGTCGCGGTGGTTGCCGCGTGGCGGGCACGCGGCCGCGACTGCCGGATTGAGATTCCGGTTTCGCGACCAATACACCTTTTTTTCGGAATGGGAAGCGGCCCTGCCGACAGACAGGAACACCTGGCGGGCGTGGGGCTTGGCGTGGGGGCCGCCCCCGCGCCTTATTGCGGGGGGAGGGAGCCGACGGCGAGGCTCAGCGACCCGTCCTCGTCGCGGTAGACGTTGCCGGTCAGGGTGACCCGCTTGCCCTTGTATTTTTTTTGGAAGGCCTCTTCCTGCTCCAGGCTGATGGCGTCGGGGGTGAGCACCAGGTAGGTGACCCCGGTGTCCGTGGTCAAAAGCAGGCCGTCGGAATAGTCCTCTTCCACGATGCCGGTGACGCTGACGCCGGTTTTTACGGGCCGCGTGTCGTCGTCCGGGGTGGCGGCCAGGGCCGAACCGGAAGCAAGCAGCCACGAGAAAAGGGCAGCCAAGCAAAAGGTCAGGGCCAAACGCCTCGTATTCATGCCGCCTCCGCGGATGCGATGTGGTGGGACGCCGTCCGGCCGGATGTTCCAGCGGGACGCAATGGCTTTATACCGGAACGGAGCGGTCGGCAATCGCCGGGCAACCCTGCGCCCATCTTGCCAAAAACGCTTTTTTTGACGTATGTTGGGTTATGTCCGAAAATAAGCCCTTCCCGGCGCATAGCCGGGTCTCCGGTCCCATCGGAACGCTTCGCGGCGGGCTTTACGCCCTGGCCCGCCGCAACGCCGAGGCCGATCCCGATGGCGCATGCATTTTGCACGGGGCGACGGTCGTGCGCCATGGCGAGCTGGCCGAGCGCGCGGCGCGGCTGGCCGCCGGGTTGGCCGCGCGCGGCCTGGGCAAGGGGGGGCGTCTGGCCGTGCTGTCCCGCAAGACCCCGGCGGCCGTGACCGCTTTTCTCGCCGCCGCCGCCTGTGGCGGTGTTTTTTTCCCCTTGGACCCCAACCAGCCGCCGCCGGTCCTGCGCGCCGTGCTCGACCGTCTGGCCCCGGCCGTGGTCTGTGTCGCGGCCGAATTCCTGCCCCTGCTCGAAAACCTGACCGGCGGTAAGCCGCCCTTTGCCCTGGTCGTCATGGACAGGGGCGACGCGGCTGGCGCCGCCGTCCCGGCCGGGCTGTCGGATTTCGAGGCGCTGTGCGCCGGGCCGTTTCCGGTTGCCCTGCCCGATGTCGGGCCGGACGATCCGGTCTATTTGAACTTCACCTCCGGCACCACGGGCGCGCCCAAGGGGGCCGTGACCACGCTTTGCAACCTGATCGCCAACACCGAGGCCTCGGTGGCCGCCTTCGCGCTCACGCCCGAGGACGTGCACCTGTGCCTGATGCCGGCTTTTGTCCATCCCCACGAGACGCTCATGCGCCCGCTTTTCCTCGGCGGCCGTCTCGTCCTGTGCGACCGGGTGGCGGCAAAGGCCGTGGCCGGAGCCTGCGCGCGCCACAAGGTGACGGCGCTTATGGCCGTGGCCGCCATCTACGAAACCCTGCTGCGCCTGCCGGCGGGCTCGGAAAATCCCCTGGCCACGGTGCGGGTGGCCGAATCCGGCGGCATGCATGTGCCCTCGGCCCTGGCTTCCGGGCTTTTGGAGCGCTATTGCCTGCCCATTTTGCCTGTCTGGGGCAGCACCGAGACCACTGGGGTGGGGCTGGCCAACCGCCCGGGCGAGGGCCATGCCGCCTGCCGGCTGGGGCGGCCGGTTCCCGGCTACGTGGCCCGGGTCGTGCGCGAGGACGGCTCCGAGGCCGATTGCGGCGAACCCGGGGAACTGGTCATGTCCGGGCCGGGGGTGTGTCCGGGCTATTTCGGCGAGGAGGCCCGGCCGGAATTTCGGCTCTACGGCGGCCGGTTCCATACGGGCGACATCGTGCGCCGCGAGCCCGACGGCGCGTTTTATTTCGCCGGCCGCCAAAGCATGCTGCTCAAGGTCGGCGGCATGAAGGTCTTTCCGGTGGAGATCGAGGAGGCGCTGCGCACGCACCCGGACGTGGCCGAGTGCATCGTCATTCCCGAGGCCGATGCGCTTCGCGGTGAAGTGGCCAAGGCCGTGGTGGTGCCGCGCGCCGGGACCGAACTCTCCCCGGCCGGGCTGCGCCAGTATCTTTCCGGACGGCTGCACCGCATGAAAATGCCGCGCGTCATCGAAGTCCGCGAGGCGCTGCCCAGAACCCCAGGAGGAAAGATCGCATGGCGCGCCCTCGTGTCGCCCTAGCTTCGCGTCCGGTTCCCGAAAGTCCAAACGACTACACCGCCAAGAGCCTGGCCGTGGTGGCGGTGCTGGTGGCCGAGGCCGTCGGAGCCTGCTGCGACCTGTCGGGCATGGTCCGGGGCAGGCGCGTGCTGGTCAAGCCCAACCTCGTGCGCCCGGATCCCCGCAATCCCTGCGCCATCGTGACGGACGAACGGGTCATCCTGGCCCTGGTGCGCCTGCTGCGCGACGCCGGGGCGGCCAAGGTGCTGGTCGGCGACAACCCGGGCTACGGCCTGTCCCTGGAGCGCGCCCTGTCCTGCCTTTCCGATTTCACCAAGGCGGTCGCCGCCTGCGGCGGGGAGATCGTCCATTTCGACCGCGACGCGCCCGTGGCCGTGGCCAATCCCGACGCCTTCCTTTTCGACCCGGTGCTTTTGCCGCGCGCCGTGGCCGAAGCCGACGTGCTCATAAACGTGCCCAAGATGAAGACCCACGTGCATACGCTGGTCACCCTCGGCATCAAAAACCTCTACGGCCTGGTGTGCGACGAGCAGCGCATGTTCTGCCACCGCAACGACATCAACGCCAAGGTTGTGGACATCCTGCGCGTGGTCCGGCCGGCGCTCACCGTGCTCGACGCCCTGTGGGCGGTGCAGGGCCAGGCCCCGCTGTCCGGGGCGGCGGTGCCGGACATGAACGTGATCGCGGCGGGCACGGACGTGTGCGCCGTGGATACCGTGGCGGCGGATCTGATGGGCATCGCGGCAAGCGAGGTGGCCATGTTGCGTCTGGCCCGGCAGGAGGGCCTGGGCGAGACCGACCTTGCCGCCATCACGGTGGTGGGGGCCGATCCGGACACGCTGCGGCGCGTTTTCGCGCGGCCGGTCATCGGCTGCGCCGGGGCCTACGACGCGGTGCGGGTGCTGGAGGGCGGGGCCTGTTTCGGCTGTCTGTCGGCCCTGCGTCACGCCCTGGACAAGCTCGCCAGCGAAGGAGCCTTTGCCGGGCGCGAGCCGGTGACGCTCTATGTCGGCGTGCCCATGCCCGAACGGCGCAACCTGCGCAACGTCAAAGGCGAACTGTGGTGCTTCGGGGCCTGCGCCGCGCCGCTTGCCTACGACACCCACCACAACACGGGTCTCGCCCACTCCATTCCCGGCTGCCCGCCGCATATTTTGGACTTTTACAAGGCGTATAAAGGCGCTGGGGGGAAACTTTTCTGAAGAAAAGTTTCCCCCCAGACCCCCTTTCCAAAGACTTCTAGCGGTTACAGTGGGTTGACGTTACCCCATTTGTAACCGTTG
>NZ_AECZ01000059.1 GCF_000179555.1 Solidesulfovibrio fructosivorans JJ] | reverse complement strand
TATTTTTCAAAAGGTTTCCCCCTGGCCGCCGGAGGCATTCATAAATCTTACGAAATAGGCTCGGGTTCCTTACCCTGTTTCTTGAGGACGAAGTTGAGCAGCTTATGGGCTTCGACGAAGGAGGGCGAGAGCCGCAACGCCAACCGGGAGGCCTTTTCCGCCTTGTCCCAGCGTTGCCAGTCCAGATAGACCCGGCCGAGGTTGAAGTAGAGGTTGGGGTCGGATTTGGCGAATTCCACCGCCCGCATGAAGTATCTCTCGGCGATGTCGTATTTGTGCAGCTTGCGCAGCACGATGCCGATGCGGTTGTAGTGGTGGATTTGATCGGGCGAAAGGTTGATGGCCTCGTCGAGGTAGGAAAACGCTTCCTCGTACAGTTCCCCGGAGATGAAAAGCTCGGCGATGCGCGCCCGCAGGTCGGCGTCGCGGGGGAATTCCCGGGCCAGCTTTTCGAGGGATTGCTTGGCTTCCTCGAAACGTTTCTCTTCGAGAAGACCCTTGCCTTCGGCCAAGCCGCTGGCGATGCGCTGCGCCATATCGGCCATGATGTCCTTGGCTTCCTCCACGGCCGTGGCTTGCAGCTCGCCGAGGAGAGTGACCAGGGTGTCGGCCAGCTCCTTTTCCTTTCCCGGAGTGTAATCGAGGATGAGCGGATACACCTTGCGCAGGTTGCGGTCGCCGTTAAGAAGCAACACCGCGTCGGTGATGAGTTTGGAAAACTCCTCTTTCTCCGACTTCATAAGCGGCGTGCGCAACACCGCCCCGATGGCCTCGTGAAGGGCCGACACGGCGGGCAGGGGCTTGGCCTGTTTGAGGAGCGTCCCGACCTTGTTGATCTGGGATCGGGCCTTGGTCAGTTCCGAGGACATGCTTTCCCGACGCGTCGGCGCCCGAGGTTATTTGCCCGTCTCCCGGCGCACGAGGTTTCGGAAACGGGTGAAGAAATACCGGCTGTCGTGAGGCCCGGGTGCGGCCTCGGGGTGATACTGAATGGCGATGACGGGTTTTTTCTTGTGGGCAAATCCCTCGAGAGTCCCGTCATTTAAATTCACGTGCGTTAACTCTACGTTGGAAAGGCTTTCGATGTCCACGCAAAAACCGTGATTCTGCGACGAAATCTCAATGCGCCCCGTTTCCAGATCCTTGACGGGATGGTTGAGGCCATGATGGCCGAACTTGAGCTTGTAGGTCCGCCCGCCAAGGGCTAGGCCCAAAAGTTGATGGCCCAGGCAGATGCCGGCCAGGGGATAGTCCTCGGCCAACCGGGCGGTGGTCGCGACAAGGTCGGGCAGGGCGGCCGGGTCGCCGGGACCGGGCGAGAGGAAAACGGCGTCCGGGCCGAGGCGTCTGACCTGGTCCACCGTGGTGGTGTGCGGCACCATGAGCAGATCGAAGCCCTGGGCGGAAAGAAGCCGCATGATGTTCCACTTGATGCCCATGTCGAAGACCACCAGCCGGGGACCGTTTCCGGGCCAGGCGTAGGCGCCGTCGACGATGGTCGCGGGCTTGATGCCGTTTCGCGTCCAGATGAAAGGCGCGTCGCAGGAAACGTCCTTGGCCAGGCCGAGGCCTTCCATGGACGGCAGTCCCTTGGCCAGTTCCACCGCCTGGCGCGGATCGGACACGTCGGTGGAAATGTAGCCGCGCATGGCCCCGTACAGGCGCAGGTGGCGGGTGAGCGCCCGGGTGTCGATGCCCTCGATGCCGGTGATGCCCTGGCTGACGAGGTAGTCGGGCAGGGTCATGGTGGAGCGCCAGTTGGAGGGCGTCTTGCAGCATTCCTTGACGATGAACCCGGCTACCCGGATCTTCGCCGATTCCACGTCATCGGGGTTGATGCCGTAGTTGCCGATGTGGGGGTAGGTCATGCACACCATCTGTCCGGTGTAGGACGGATCGGTCAGCACTTCCTGATAACCGGTCATGCCGGTGTTGAATATCACTTCGCCGCCGGCGCTGCCCCCGCCGGTAAACGTTTGGCCGTGAAAAAGGGTGCCGTCTTCAAGGGCCAGGATGGCTTTCATGCAGGTCTCCGCGCGTATGGGCCTTCGGCCGCGGGTTTACGGCCGCCGGCAGGGTATAGTGGAACGGGGCCGGCGTAAAGGCCGGACGCGTCGTGGGTCGGGGTCAATTAAGGCCTCTTGCCGCGTCGCGCAAGCCCCAGTTCCATGAGTTTGGCGATCAGTTGGGGGAAGTCGAGTCCGGCCGCCCGGGCCGAACGGGGCAGCAGGCTGGTGGGAGTCATGCCGGGCAGGGTGTTGACCTCGAGCAGCATGAGCCCGTGTTTGTCGGTGTGGATGAAATCCGCCCGGCTGTAGCCGGTAAGTCCCAGCGCCGCGTGGGCGGCCAGGCTCAGGCGGCCCAGTTCGTCGGTCAACGCCCGCGGGATGGGGGCCGGGCAGATCTCGTCGGCCGCCTCGGGCTGGTATTTGCTGGCGTAATCGAAAAATTCCCCGGCCTTGGGTCGGATGAGGATGGGCGGCAGGGCTTCGTCGCCAAGCACGGCGCAGGTCAGCTCCATGCCGCCGCAGAGACCTTCCTCGATAAGCGCCGCGTCGCCGGTGGCGAAGATTTTTTCGAGCGCCGCCGGCAGTTCGGCCGGATCGCGCACCAGCGACATGTAGACGCTCGAGCCGCCGCTGTTGGGCTTGACGAACCAGGGCGGCGGAAAAGCGGGCGCGTAGCCGGCCGGCGGCGGCGTGGGCAGGAAATCCCAGCGCGGCGTCGGCAGGCCGTGGCTGATGAAAAGCTGCTTGGATGCGGCCTTGTTGAGCGCCAGAAACGAGCCGGCCGGACCGGCTCCCTGGTAGGGCACGCCGGCCGCGTCGAGCAGGGCCTGGGGCAGGCCGTCCTCGCCCGGCGCGCCGTGGAGATTCAAAAAGGCGAAATCGCAGATCCGGGCCGCCGCGACAAACCCCGGAAAATCGTCGGACAGGTCGCAGGGCACGACCTCGTGGCCAAGGCTTTTTAGCGCCTTGCCGATCTGGACGGCCCCGGACAGCGAAACCTCGCGTTCACTTGACCAGCCGCCCGCAACCAAAAGTACTTTCATGGAGATCCAAATCCAGGGTTTGGGCCAGGGCCGTTTCGATGGCCGAGGCCTGTTGGAAGGATTCCCGGATGCGCTCCCGGATGTAATCCGTCTTGCCGTAGCGGGTCAGCAGATCGTCGAATCGGGCTTCCAAGGTGACGATCTGGTTGTGCTTGACCCGTTTGTCGCTGTAAATGATCGTCAGCGGCAGAAAATGCGCCCGCAGGTCGATGGGAAGGTTCCAGGTGACGTGGCAGGCCACGCCCTGGGCCAGGGTCGGATTTCCGGTCAGTTCCTGCACCCAGGCCCCGCCGAGCTGGCAGTGGTTGCCGCCGTGGCGGATGGTGTAGGTTTTGGCCAGATCGTGCAGCAGACCGGCCGCCCGCACCGTGGCCACGTCCACATCGAGCCCGGCCCGCACCGCCGCCTCCGCCAGGGCGGTAGCCATACAGGCGACCAGGGCGCTATGCTCCCGGATGTTGGGCAACATGCCGTAGGCGTCCCAAAGTTCACGGCACTGCGCGTCCGTGGGGACAAACGACACCCGGGGCGGATCGGGCGGGAAGGGCTGGCCCCCGGGGGGGGATTCCGGCTTGGGCCGGCCAGGATCGTGAATGTATTCGGACATGGGAAACGTCGATTGCCGGACAGGTTGAAAGGCTTGGCGTCCGACAACCGGATTGATAGCAACCCTTCGGGAAAAAGCAACGCCCGGCCGCGCAACTCTCACCGGCCGGAAATGGATTGGTCGATCATGCCGAAATATCGTGTGCGCTACGAAACCAGGATCATGCAGGGCAAGGAAGGAACTGAAGTGGTGACGGCCTCCGGCAAGGGACAGGCCATGCTCGCGGCCCAGGCCATCGTGCACCCCGACCAGCGCCGGGACGAACCCTATTTTCATTTCGAACCGCTTACCATCCGCCCCCTGGAGGCGGAAGGGACCTATGCGGTGGCCTACCGGACCAAGGTGGAAACGCCGCTCTCCGGCGAGGTGGAGGTGGAGGCGACCGACGCGGACAAGGCCGTGTCCAAGGCCCGCTTCGCCGTGCACCAGGAGCTTATCCCGCCCAAGTGCTTCAAGGCGCTGGAGGTCGTCGCGGTGTAACGGCGCCTCCGGCGGCCAGGGGGAAACTTTTTGAAAAAAGTTTCCCCCTGGGACCCCCTTCAAAAACTTTCAATAGGGCGGGGAGACCTCTTTAAAGTCTTTGCGAAAACGCGGACAGTGGGGTTTTCAAAGGAAAAAACGACCGCTTACGAGGTTGGGTGGTTCTCCGCGTGGTCAGGGAATACCGAGGCCAGAAAGGTGCAACACGCTGGCAAGACCTGGTTATCCGCGCGGGCAGGGGAAAGGATTGTCTTCGCGCCTGGACCGTGTTCCCAGGGCCGGTGGGGGCATTGCGGACGCGAAGGGGTATTCTTCAAATATACGCCGCCCGCGTTCGCGATACCCCCACCGGCCGACCAACCAATAAACCTCCGGCTTTTGACAAAGCCCTTGCGGATGCGCATATTTCCCCAAACGCGCCGGGCAGCCTCGCCCGTCGTCATCCCTTTGCCAGAGGAGCACCCTATGTGCCTTGCCGTCCCCATGGAAATCACCGCCATACACGATAAAGTGGCCGATGTGGAAATCGGCGGGGTCACCCGCCAAGTGCGCCTTGACCTCATCGACGCCGCGCCGGCCGTGGGCGACTTCGTCATCGTCCACGCCGGGTTCGCCATCCGCCGTCTCGACCGCGAGGACGCCCTGGAAACCATCAAACTTTTTCAGGAAGGCTTGGATCTTGAACTCGTTTGAGGCGTTCAAGGACCCCCAGCTGTGCCGGGCGCTGCTCGCGCGCCTGACCGCCGAGGCGACCACCCCCTTTCGGTTCATGGAAGTCTGCGGCACCCATACGGTGGCCATTTTCCAATCCGGGCTGCGCAGCCTGCTGCCGCCGACCATCACCCATCTGACCGGGCCGGGTTGCCCGGTGTGCGTCACCCACGAATCCGAAGTGGCCGCCTTTTTGGATCTGGCCGGCCGCGACGACGTGGTGCTGGCCACTTTCGGCGACCTCATGCGCGTGCCCGGTCCCAAGGGACGCAACCTCAAAACCGCCAAGGCCGACGGGGCGCGGGTGGAGGTCGTCTACTCCCCAGTCGACGCCCTGGCCGTTGCCGCGGCCAACCCCGGCCGCACGGTCGTTTTCCTCGGCGTCGGCTTCGAGACCACGGCCCCGGCCGTGGCCGCCACCATCAAGCTGGCCCGGGAGCAGAATCTCAAAAATTTCCGGGTGCTTTCCTTTCACAAGCTTGTGCCGCCGGCGCTCGAGGCCTTGCTCTCGGACCCGGACATCAACGTGGACGCGTTCGTCCTGCCGGGCCACGTCTCGGCCATCATCGGCGCGACCCCGTATGCCTTTGTGGCCGGGAAATACCACGTGCCCTCGGTCATCGCCGGTTTCGAGCCCCTGGACATCCTGACCGCGCTGCTCGACATCGCGGGCATGCTCAAAAACGACGCCCCCACCATCCGCAACGGTTATACCCGGGTGGTGTCCGATGCCGGCAATCCCGTGGCCATGGCCATGATGGACGAGGTATTCGCCCCGGCCGACGCGCTCTGGCGGGGCTTGGGGCTCATTCCCCAAAGCGGGCTGGTCCTGCGCGACGAATTCGCCGATTTCGACGCCATGCGCCTGCCGGGCGTGGAACTGAAGGAAACGCCGCCGCTTCCCGGCTGCCGTTGCGGCGAGGTGCTCAAGGGCAAGATGGCCCCCAACGAGTGCCCGCTTTTCGGCAAGGCCTGCACTCCGGCCACGCCCGTGGGGCCGTGCATGGTCTCCACGGAAGGGGGCTGCGCCGCCTACTTCAAATACAGGCTCGACCTGTAGGTGCCATGGTCTGGGGGGAAAGCCTCCGGCGGCCAAAGGGCGCGCCCTTTGGAATCCCGGCAGGATTGCAACCCGAGGAGCGGCCGCCGTGTCCGATGCCGACGAGATCGAAACCAAGTTTGCCGTGACGGCCTTTGCGCCCATGCGCGAGGCGCTTGCCAAGGCTGGCGGCGTGCGCCTGTCCCGGGTGTTCGAGGAAAATATCGTCTTCGACACCCCGGACAGGGCGCTGCGGCATCGCGACGTGCTCTTGCGCCTGCGCCGCGACGGCGAAGGCCGGGTGACGCTCAAGCTCCCGTCCGAAACGGCCGTCGGCTCCGGGATCAAGGTCCGGCGGGAAATCGAGACCCGGGTGGCCGATCCGGCCGTCATGGAGTCGATCTTTTGCGCCCTGGGCTACGCCCCGGCCCTGCGCTACGAAAAAATCCGGGAAACCTGGCAAGTGGGCGAGACCCACGTTTGCCTCGACCGCTTGCCGTTCGGCCGCTACCTGGAAATCGAAGGCCCGGCCGGGACCATCGCCGCCGTGGCCGAAATCCTCGGGCTCTCCATGGCCGACGCCATCCCACTGACCTACCACGCCCTTTACCAGGCCCATCTGGCCGCCTGCGGCCTGCCGGCCTGTGACAGCTTCGTGTTCGGCCCCGACGAACGCGCCAGCGTTTTGTCCGACCTGTCCTGACTTCCTTTCCCCTTGTGGATTGGGCGAGCGGTTTTCCCCCTTGCCCCTTGTCGCGCGCGCCTTCGCCGGAAGACGTTTGAAAGGGAGAACGCGAGAGGGGAGAACCCGGCAAAGAGCGGCCACTCCCGCCACGTATTTTCAACGGTTTTGTAATTACCTTCTGATCCGCAACGATTTCAATGTACTGCGAAGCCTGTTGTCAGTAGGCGCGATTTCTCGTACCCCATTTCATGGGGTGCAAGGCGGAGTGGGCGCGGCGTGCGTTTGCGCCATCGCCCCTCGACAGCGCGCCAGGGCGACTTATTTCTACGAAAAGCAGCAAATCAGGGCGTGGTAACGCCCCGAAGTCCCCCGGTATCCGGGAAAAGGTGACAGCAAGCCCAATGAGTCATCCCATTGAACAGGAACAACCGGGTCTCGGCGTGGAAGTCGAAGAGGAAGTCCGCGAGCCGAGAAGGTACAAAGTGCTTTTGCACAATGACGATTACACGACCATGGAATTCGTTATCCAGGTCCTCGTCGGCGTGTTCCATAAAAACGAAAACGAAGCCACACAGATCATGCTGAACGTCCACAACAACGGTGTGGGCGTCTGTGGCGAGTACACGGCCGAAGTGGCCGAGCTCAAGGTGTCTCTCGTGCACCGGCTGGCCAAGGAAAACGGCTACCCGCTCAAATGCAGCATGGAAGAGGTCTGAATGCTCAGCAAGAAACTGGAGAAGGTCTTGACCAACGCCGTCAAGGAGGTCAAGCGGCGCAATCACGAATATCTCACCCTGGAGCACTTGCTCTACGCCATGCTCCTGGAGGAGACCGGCCGGGACATCCTTGTCCACTGCGGTGCCAATGTGGTGCGGCTTAAGCATCAGCTTGAACGTTTTTTCACCGATCACATGGAAGCCCTGCCCCAGAACGCCGATTCCGAGGTGGTGCAGACCATAAGCGTCCAGCGGGTGCTCCAGCGCGCCATCATGCAGATGCAGTCGTCCGGAAAACAGCAGGTGGAAGTGGGCGACGTCCTGGCCGCCATCTTCGACGAGGAAGATTCCTACGCGGTCTACTACCTCAAGTCCCACAACGTGTCCCGACTGGATGTGCTGGAATACATCTCCCACGGCTCGGGCCGCGAGGCGACGACCGAGGGCGAGGGCGAGGCGGCCGCAAAATCCGGCTCGGCCCTGGAGCAGTACACCGTGGACCTGGTGGCCAAGGCCCAAAAGGGCGAGATCGATCCGCTGATCGGCCGCGACCAGGAATTGACCCGCACCATCCACGTGCTGTTGCGCCGCCGCAAGAACAATCCCATTTTCGTCGGCGATCCGGGCGTGGGCAAAACCGCCCTGGCCGAGGGGCTGGCCCTTCGCATCGTGGGGGGCGACGTGCCGGAGTCCTTCAAGGATACGCTCATCTACGCCCTGGACATGGGCGCGCTTCTGGCCGGCACCAAGTACCGGGGCGATTTCGAGGCGCGGCTCAAGGGCGTTTTGGCCGAGCTCGAACAAAAGCCCGGGGCGATCCTCTTCGTGGACGAGATCCATACCATCGTCGGCGCGGGCGCGACCAGCGGCGGCACCCTCGATGCCTCCAACATCCTCAAACCCGTGCTCGGGTCCGGGAAGCTGCGCTGCATCGGCTCCACCACCTACGAGGAGTACAAGAACTACTTCGAAAAGGACCGGGCCCTGTCCCGCCGGTTCCAGAAGATCGACGTGGGCGAGCCGACCATCGACGAGGCCGTGGAGATCATCAAGGGCCTGCGCACCTACTACGAGGCCCACCATGGCGTGCGTTACACCCCGGCCGGGCTTCGGGCGGCGGTGGAGCTTTCCGCCCGCCACATCAACGACCGCTTCCTGCCGGACAAGGCCATCGACGTCATCGACGAGGCCGGGGCCGTGCGCAAGCTCACCGGCAACACCAAGGGCGCCATCGGCGTGGCCGAGATGGAAAAGGTCGTGGCTTCCATGGCCAAGATCCCGGCGGCCCGGGTGACGTCCTCGGACAAGGTGCGCCTGGAGAACCTGGAAGGCGAGCTTAAAGACCTCATCTTCGGCCAGGATCAGGCGGTGGACGCCATTGCCAAGGCCATCCTGCGCTCCCGGGCGGGGCTGGCCAACGACTGCAAGCCGACCGGATCGTTCTTGCTCGCCGGCCCGACCGGCGTGGGCAAGACCGAGATGGCCAAGCAGCTCGCCGCCGTGCTCGGCATCAACTTCGTGCGCTTCGACATGAGCGAATACATGGAGAAGCACGCCGTGGCCCGGCTGATCGGTTCGCCTCCGGGCTATGTCGGCTTCGAGCAAGGCGGATTGCTCACCGATGCCATCCGCAAGCATCCGTATTCGGTGCTGCTCCTCGACGAAATCGAGAAGGCCCACCCGGACATGTTCAACATCCTGCTGCAGGTGATGGACTATGCCACGCTCACCGACAACAACGGCCGCAAGGCCGACTTCGGCCACGTGGTGCTGCTTATGACCACCAATGCCGGGGCCCGGGAGATGTCGGCCAAGAGCATCGGCTTCGGTTCGGGCAAGCCCGAGGACACCTCGGACAAGGGGCTCAAGGCCGTCAACAAGCTTTTCAGCCCCGAATTCCGCAACCGCCTCGACGGCATCGTGACCTTCAAGTCGCTCACGCCCGAGATCATGGACCGCATCGTGCAGAAGTACCTGCGCGAACTGAACGCCCAGATGGCCGAGAAGCGGGTGTTCGTGCGCCTGACCCCGGCGGCGGTGACCAAGCTCGCCGAAAAGGGTTTCGATCCCGATTACGGCGCGCGGCCCCTGGCCCGGGTCATCCAGGAGGAGATCAAGGACGCGCTTGCCCAGGAAATGCTCTTCGGCAAGCTGCAAAAGGGCGGCGAAGCCCTCATCGACGCGGCCCCGAAGGGCGCGCCCGAGCTGTTCAGCTTCACCTTTGCCGGCCGCGCCCCCAAAAAGGCGGCCCAGGAACCGGCGGTGGTCGAGTAAGGGAGAGAAGGAGGCGGAATGCCTCCGGCGGCCAGGGGGAAACTTTTTGAAAGAAGTTTCCCCCTGGACCCCTTTCAAAAACTTTCAACAAGTATTTCGAGCTTCACCCGATACTCCCGCTAATTTGAAGAGTTTTGGGGGAGGGTGGGGGTCTGGGGGAGGGAACCCCTTTTTGCAAAAAGGGGTTC
>NZ_AECZ01000058.1 GCF_000179555.1 Solidesulfovibrio fructosivorans JJ] | reverse complement strand
GGGGGCATTCTGGATATTCCGCAGCAGGAATTCCGGTAATATACGAAGAATAATTAGAAAATTTAGGAAGGGGAGAGCGCGAGAGGGGGCAACCCTTTTTAAAGGGTTCCCCCTCTCGCACGCCTTTCGTATCTGAACGCGCCGTGGGTGACTGCGGCGCGTTTCCATTTTGTCGCACCAGGATGGCGTGGGGACGTATTTTCTCCTTGACGGCGTTGTTCAAGGCGTTCTTCTTTAAGAAATATATTTTACAATTTTGCAGTTTTTATGTTTCATACTCCATTGTGGAGGCTTGAATGGGGTGGCGGATTGCAGCTTGCCCTCCATGATGAGTCGCGTTATGCCGTTATTGGCGCATCACGTGTCGTGATCGCTTCGGTCTCATGTTTTACAGGCCTCGTCCTCTCTGCATTGTAAATCGCTTTCAACCTCAAGGAGATGCCAGCCCATGAGCCAGTTCAGCCGCCGCAAATTCATCGGAATCGCCCTGGGCGCCAGCAGCGTCGCCATGCTGCCCGGCGTGGCCTTCACCACCGCCCGGGCCGAAGCCAAAAAAACGCCCAAGCCCAAGACCGAAACCCGGTCGGCCATGGACAGGATCAAAGCCGCCATCGCCCAGTGGGAAAAAGACGGCCGCCAATTCCGCGCCGATGCCCTGGCCGCGGACAACGACGCCCAGTGGGACAAGCTGGTGCGCCACTATTTCGACCGGGACGCCTTCACCAGCATCTCCGTCAACGCCGCCAACCTGTGCCCGTCCATGAAGCCGGTTTCGTCCATGGTGGAGCTGGTCCAGGGACTGCTTGCCGCGGACATCTCCTTTCCCATGCGCGGCGAGCTGGCCGACGCGAGCCTTGTCAACGGCCTTGGCGCGGTGAAAGACTGGTTCGGTCTGGGCCAGATCAAGATGCCCGCCGATTTCCTGCTGGCTTTGACTGCCAACTCCACCGAGGGCAACAACTTCATCAACAACGGCCTTGTGACCTCGGGCTTTTTCGATCCCCAAAAGGACAACGTCGTCACCTGGGACGTCAACCATCCCACCAACTACGACGCCTGGTTCTACCGCAAGGCCACCCAGGGCTGGGGCAAGGATTCCGTGCGCGTGTTGCAGACCAAGATGTTCGCCAACACCGTCACCGACGCCGAGCGCGCCGCCGGCATGATTCCCTCCGACCCGGCCTCGGAAAAGGAGATCCTGGAAGCGCTGCGCCGCATGGTGGACAAGAACACCAAGATCGTGACGCTGTCCTGGCAGTCCAACGAATGCGGCATGCTGCTGCCCATGAAGCGCATCGTGGACGAACTGCGCACGATCAACAAGGACATCTACATCCACGCCGACAGCGCCCAGACCTTCGGCGTGCTGGACTTGAACCTGGACAAGGTGGGCGTGGACAGCATCGCCGGTAGCTTCCACAAATGGCCCTGCGGCCCCAAGATGGTCGGCATTCTCTACATGAACACGAACACCGGCGCGGCCGAAAAATTCACGCCGAGCATCTGGGGTTACGACGAGCACATCAACACCCCGGCCGACTACGGCTTCCCGGCCGAGTCCGGCAAGATCGATCCCAACGCCAAGCGCTTTTCCTATCTGGGCCAGCAAAACGACGCCACGCTGGTTTCCACCTGGATGGCGGCGCTGTTCCACACCGGCCATTTCCACCCCGGCGTGACCCCGGCCAGGATCGAGGCCCGCATCCACGCCCTGGGCGACAAGGTCAAACAGGCGCTCTTCAAACACCTGCCCAAGGTGTTCCCGGACTTCACCGCCAAGACGGCCTACAAGTGGATCACCACGCCGACCACCAACGACGCGCTGCGCAGCTCCGTGTTCCTGTTCAAGACGCCCGACGGCATCGGAGCCGGCGACGTCATGAAGCACGTCTACGAAAAGCACGGCTTCGCCATCGCCAACCTCAAGGTGAAAGGCCACGACCTCGTGCGCGTCTCGCCCACCTTCTGCAACCTGTCGTCCGACCCGGAAGCCGTGGTCGCCGCCGTGGTCGACGTCATCAAGGCCATGCAGTCCAAGAAACTCGCCAGCAACGTCCACACCCGCGCGTACGTTTAGGGGAGAAGAAGGAGCCGGGGGAGGGAACCCCTTTTTGAAAAAAGGGGTTCCCTCCCCCGGACCCCCACCCTCCCCCAAAACTTTTAAAAGGGGCAAAGGGGGAACGGTTGTTCTTCCATGACCAAGGAGAAATTTCTTAGTTCGCCCCGAAGGGGCGACGGCGTGGTGGCGGCGGCATTTGCCGGGACGAGCTTGTCGCGAAGCGACATGCACCGTCCCGGCAAATGCCGCCGCCATCTTCACTCAACCGCCTGACCGCTTCCCCCCAGCCCTCCCGTCCAGCCAAAGCACACCAGACGGGGGGTCCGGGGGGCGCGCTCGCCTCCCGGTGGGGAGGTCCAGGAGGGGCAAAGCCCCTCCTGGCCGCCGGAGGCACGCACTCCCGTCCCCACGTTCACCGACCGTTGATCTCCGGCAGATTGCGGGGGCTGGCGCCGAAGTAGCGTTTAAATTCGCGGTTGAACTGGGAGACGCTTTCGTAGCCGACCTGTCGGGCGGCGTCGCTGGCGCGCAGGCCGTCTTCGACGAGCAGGCTTCTGGCTTTGTTGAGGCGCACTTTTTTCAGATACTGGATGGGCGAGAGCGAGGTGACGTCCTTGAAGGCGCGGTGGAAGGCGGAGGTGCTCATGTTGACCGCGCCGGCGAGCTGTTCGACGCTACAGGGCTGGCTGAAGTTGCAGTGGATCTGCTTGAGCGCCTTGTCGATGCGGGAGAGTCCGGTGTTTTTGTGGGCCAGGGCGTAGAGGGAGGCGGCGTTTTCGCCGCACATGATGCGAAAGAGCAGTTCGCGCACCAGTCCCCGGCCGAGCACCCGGGCCTCGCGGGGGGAGAGGAGCGCGCAAAGGAGCCTGCGCACCGTTTCCTTGAAGGGGGCGTCGGCAAAGGCCAGGGTGAGACCCTGATGGCGGCAGCAGGGACGCGCGGGGCAACCCGGGGCGGCCTCGTCCATCTGGTCGATGACGCTTGTGAGCATGTGCAGGTCGATATCGACCTTGAGCGAAAGGAGCGGCTCGTCCGGATGCACCACGGCTTCGCATTCGGCGGGCAGGGGCACGGACAGCACGAGGTAGTGGTCCGGGTCGTAGGTGTAGACGGTGTCGGCGAGGTGCACCTTCTTGGCGCCCTGGCCGACGATGATGACGCCCTGCTGGTAGAGCAGCGGCGTGCGGCAGATGTTTTCCGTGCGCTTGTGCAGGGCCACGCCCGGGATGCCCGTGGTTGTTTCCCCTTCGTTTACGGCCAACCGGCCCATGAGTTCGGCGATTTCCCGCATGGGGCCTCCCCGCCGTCGCGGCATTATGCCTTGTGGCCCTTGCGACGGCTGCCTTTTTCTATCACAAAAAGCAGTATCAGACAAGAATCAAGTGACATGCGGTCTGTTTTATCGTCTGCAAAGGATTTCTCTCCAATCTTCGCTCCGAGTTGACCCCGAACGGATACTGTTCCTATAGTGACTATGGTTCAGAGGATTTTCTCACGCCGGCGACACGGGAGCAGGTCATGAAAGTCCACGACATCATGCAGCACAACGCGCATTTTCTGCGCAAGGACGACACGCTGCGCGAGGCTGCCGCGCTTTTTCGCGGCAGCGGCGTGGGCGGGGCGCAGGTGCTTGGCGATTCCGGCTATCCGGAAACGATATTCACCAGCGACGACCTCATCCGCGCCCTGGCCGGCGGGGCCAACCTGTCCGACCCGGTCTCCCACCATGCCCACCGGCACATCTGCGCCGTGCAGCCCGACACGCCGGTCGACGAGATCGCCTGGTACGAGAACCGGTTTCTGGCCGTGGTCGACAGCCTGAGCCGCATCATGGGCTGCGTGGACGCCTCGCGTCTTTTGCCCGAGCTTGCGCCCGGCTTGGCCGATGGGACCGAACCCTGGTCCCGCGCCCTGGCCCGCTTTCCCGAGCCGTTGCTGTTGTGCGACCACAAGGGGGCCATCGGCTGGGCCAACGACGCGGCCAAACTGGTCCTCGGCGCCGCCGCCCGCCGGGGCGCGGGCCTGCGCCAAGCGCTGGCGGGGGCCGGCTTCGACGTGGAAGACGATCCGGTGGAGCCGGAGGCGGTGGCGCTGGCCGTGCGCGACGACTCCCGTTACGTGACCCTGCGCTGGCAGGTGCCGGACCCCTTCAGCCAGAGCGCCGAGCCCTGCCGCATGGTCTGGCTGCGCGACGTCAACGACCGCCATGCCGTGCTCGGCAAGCTGCGCGGCCTGCGCGATTTGTCCCGGGAGCTGCGCTCCATTATCGACTCCTCCTTCGACGGGATATTCATCACCGACGGCGAAGGCGTCACCTTACAGATCAACCGCGCCTACGAGCGCATCACCGGCATCCGCGCCGAGGAAGTGGTCGGACGCAGCATGCGCGAGCTGGTGCGCGAGGGGTTTTACGACCAGTCCGTCACCCTGCTCGTGCTGGAATCGCTCAAGACCGAAACCATCATCCAGAAGGTCAAGCGCGGCAAAACCATCGTGGTCACGGGCAACCCCATCCTGGACGAGAAAGGCAAGCTGTGGCGGGTGGTGACCAATGTGCGCGACGTCACCGAGTTGCAGAGGCTCCAGGAAGAGCTGGAGAAAATGAGCGCCCTGCACGAGCGCTACCGCATGGAGCTCGATTCGCTGCGCAAGAGCATCGGCCAGGGCGGGCGCATCGTGGTGCGCTCCAAGCGCATGCGCGACGTTTACGAGCAGGCGTTGCGCCTGGCCCAGGTGGACTCCACGGTGCTGATCCTCGGCGAATCCGGGGTGGGCAAGGAGGTGGTGGCCTCCATCATCCACGAGCACAGTCCGCGCAACGACAAGCCGTTCGTCAAGATCAGCTGCGCGGCCATCCCGGAAGCGTTGCTCGAATCCGAGCTTTTCGGCTATGTCCAGGGGGCTTTTACCGGGGCCTGCCGGGCCGGCAAGCCCGGGGTGTTCGAGTTGGCCCACCAGGGCACGCTTTTCCTCGACGAGATCGGCGAACTGCCGCTGGGACTGCAAGCCAAGCTGTTGCGCGTGCTCCAGGAACGCAAGGTGCTGCGCCTGGGCGAGGTGCGTCCGACCGATGTGGACGTACGCATCATGGCCGCCAGCAACCGGGACCTGGAAACCATGATGCGCCACGGACTGTTCCGTAGCGACCTCTACTACCGCTTGAGCGTCGTGCCGGTGGTCGTGCCGCCGCTTCGGGAACGGCGCGAGGCCATTTTCGATTTCATCTACCGCTTCCTGGGGAGCTTCAACCGCAAGTATGGCCTCAGCCGCCAGATCGATCCCGAAGCCTGCGACTATCTGGCCGCCTGCTCCTGGCCGGGCAACGTGCGGCAGCTCGAAAACACCATGGAGCGGCTGGTGGTCCTGTGCCAGGGCGACGTGATCACGCGGGAGGCGGCAACCCGGGCCTTGGTCACGGCCAAGGGCGGCGATGACGCCGAGAACACCATCGAAACCGGGCTGCGCGGCATCCTGGAGACCGCAGAACGGGAAGCCATCCGGCAAGCCTTGACCACGCACGGCTCCACGCGCAAAGCGGCTCGGGCGCTCAAGGTCAACCAGTCGACCATCGTTCGCAAAGCGCATCGCTACGGCTTGTCCGAGGCCTGATGCCAAATGACATCACCCGATGCATCGCGGCATCAGGCTTCTATCGTCTTTGTTCCTGTCTTTACTTACGTAATTTTTACATATTTTTTTGATTTGGCGATGCGGCCGCGCATCACCTGATGTTTATTATCATCACGAGTTGTCATGACAGTTACATTGCTTATCCACGCATCCTCATAGTATCATTGATTTTATAGGATTTCAGTTTTTTCATACCCCACTGGCATGGATATTGATCTCTTTTGGCGGGCGGCGTCGCCGTTTTCGATCCTTACGGGAGCACATGGCGCGCTCCGCCCGGCGTTAGAGGCAATGCGGTCGAACCGAGCGACTGGAGGATTCCATGGCAGTGCAAAGCGTCAGACGGACCCCTGAGAACGAAGCGCCCTACCTTCCCCTGTGGAAATTGAAACTGCGCCTTCCCGGCATCCACTATCGCTGGGAATGGGCCGACTATGTGCAGGGCCTGGTCATGTGCGCGGTGTGCCTGTCGATCATCCCGGTGCTCCAGGATACCCTCGGCATGCCCTTCGAAGTGGCCCTGGCCATCGTCATCTTAAACGGCTTCCTCTACCTCTGGCATTCCCTGTTCGGCGACCCGGTGGTCCCCGGCTGGGTCACGCCGGCCATTCCGCTTCTGATCGCCTACTGCCTGACCTATCCCATGGGCCCGGAGCGCATGCACGCGCTGATCGCCTTCGAACTGATGCTTGGCATCTGGTGCCTCTTTCTCGGCGTCACCGGCCTTGCCCGCACGGTCATCGGGCTCATTCCCCGGGCCGTCAAATCCGGCGTCATCCTCGGCGCCGGCATCGCCGCCATCCAGCTCATCTTCAAGGAAGGCGGCAAGTTCTACACCATGCCCATCACCATCAGCGTGTGCGCCCTGGTGGCCCTTTTCATGATGTACAACCCGCTTTTCCGGGGCTGGTCCACGAAGAACGCGGCGGTCAAGCTGGCGGCCAACCTCGGCATCCTGCCGGCCATCGTGGCCGCCATCGTCATCGCCCCCCTGGTCGGCGAAGCCCCCTTCGAAATCCAGTGGGGCTTCTCCCACCCCGCCTTCACCACCCTGTGGACCGACTGGGTGCCTTGGGGAACCCTCGGCTGGCCTTCGCTTTCCATGTACCTCAAGTCCATCCCGCTGGTGCTGGCCGCCTACATCGTGATCTTCGGCGACGCCGTCCAGGCCCAGGGCATCATCCGCGACGCCGACGCCAAGCGCCCGGACGAACACGTGGACTACAACCCGGACCGGGCCCACCTGATCGTCGGCGCGCGCAACACCTTCATGTCCTTCATGGGCCCCGACGTCTCCATGTGCGGCCCCATCTGGGCGGCCATGACCGTGGTCACCTACGAACGCTGGAAAACCGGCCGCGAGAGCATGGACTCCATCTTCGGCGGCGTGGCCGCCTTCCGCTGGGGCACGTTCACGGGCTACTGGCTGCTGCCCATCGTCTCCATGACGCGCCCCATCCTGCCGGCCGCGTTGTCGTTGACCATGATCATCCAGGGCTTCGTGTCGGTCTACATCGGCGCGCGCGAGGCCAAGAGCTTAAAAGACCTCGGCATCGGCGGCATGGTCGCCGGCATCCTCATCTCCAAGGGCGCGGCCTGGGCCTTCGGGGCGGGCCTCGTGGTCTGCTTCATCATCTACGCCCTGGACTTCTTTCGCGGCGACACCACCGCCGCCCCGATCTGGGCCGAGGACCTGCAACGCGCCCTCGACGCCGAAGCCGACGAGCTGGCCGGCGAAAAATCGGTCGCCTAGACACGACACGGCATGTTGCGACGGCGGACAGGCTGTCGCCGCTCCATATCATAACCACCACCGTCTTACCCGGAGGCTGATCCTATGCATCAGGAGATCTTCGCCACGACCCCGCGCATCATCCTGGGAACCGGAACCATCGCCCGCGTGGGCGAGGAGGTCCGCCGCCTCGGCAAAACGTCCGTGTGCATCATCACTGACCCGGGCGTGGCCGCGTCGGGCATTGTGGAACGTGTGGAAGGATTGCTCGATGCGGCCGGCCTGGCCCATGTCCGTTTCGACAAGGTGGAGGCCGATCCGCGTTACGAGATCGTGGAGGATGCCCTGGCCGCGGCCAAGGGGGCCAAGGCGGATTGCATTATCGGCATCGGCGGCGGCTCGTCGCTGGACATGGCCAAGATCACGGCCGTCATGGCCGTAAACGAAGGTCCGGTGGGCAAATACTTCGGCACGGACCTGATCCCCGTCCCCGGGCTCAAGACCATCCTCATTCCCACCACGGCCGGCACCGGCAGCGAGGTGACGCCCATCGTCATCCTCTCGGACCACCACGAAAAGCTCAAAAAGGGCATTGTAAGCCCATACATCTTCCCGGCCGTGGCCCTGCTCGACGCCGAACTGACCATCGGACTGCCGCCCAAAGTCACGGCCCCGACCGGCATGGACGCGCTCATCCATGCCCTGGAGGCCTACACCTCCATCAACGCCACGCCCATGACGGACCTGCTGGCCAAGGAAGCCATCCATCTGATCTACAACAACATCCGCGCCGCCTACGCCAAGGGCGACAATCTGCCCGCCCGGGAAAACATGCTGCGCGGGGCCATGCTGGCCGGCATGGCCTTCGCCAACGCCGGGGTCACGGCCGTGCACGCCTTTGCCTACCCCATCGGCGCCGAGTTCCACATCCCCCACGGCATCGCCAACACCATCATGCTGGTGCCGGTGATGCGCTTCAACCAGACCGGCAACCTCGGGCGCTTCGCCGAGCTGGCCGCCTTCCTGGGCCAGCCGGTTGCGGGCCTGAGCCTGCGCCAGGCCGCCGCCAGCGCGGTCACGGCCCTGACCGAACTGGCCGAGGACCTGGCCGTGCCCCAGCATCTGGCCGCCTACGGCGTCACCGAGGAGCACGTGCCGACGCTGGCCGCCAGCGTCATGCTGGTGACGCGGCTTCTGGCCAACAACCCGCGCCACATGACCCAGGAAGACGCCGAGGTCATCTACCGGCAGGCCCTGTAAGCGGTCCGGCACATCTCGCGCACCTGTAGCCAACGCGGAGAATACCCATGAAAATGTACATGTTCGAAGCGGGCGTCCTCAAAAGCAAACAACAGTACTTCACCCTGAACAAAGGGATAGACAAGGATTTCGATGTCCCCGTGCCTTTCGCGCTCATCGACCATCCCAAGGGCAAGGTGCTTTTCGACACGGGCAACGCCCTCGAGACCGTCCACCACAAGGAGGAACACTGGGGCTCCATCCTGGCCGCCTACGATCCGGTCATGACCGAGGACCAGTGGTGCGCCAACGCCATCAAAAAGGTCGGCTGCGCCCCGGAAGATATCAGCTACGTCATCCTTTCCCACCTGCACCTCGACCACGCCGGCGGCGTGGGCCATTTCCCCAACGCCAAATACATCGTCCAGCGCGACGAACTCCACTTCGCCTATGTGCCCGATCCGTACATGAAGGCCGCCTACATCCGGAAGGACTTCGACAAGGACGTGCCCTGGGTGATCCTCGAAGGCTGGCGCGACGACGGGTTCGACCTGTTCGGCGACAAGGCCATCACCATCCACTTCACCCCCGGCCACACCCCCGGCCACCAGTCCATCCTCGTCAATCTGGAAAAAAGCGGCCCCACCTTCCTGGCCGCCGATTCCTGCTACACCACCGACAACCTGCAAAACGGCACCCTGCCCGGGCTCATGTGGAACGCCGGCGAGACCGTGCGCAGCGTCGAACGCATGCGCCTGCTCCAGGACGCCCACGGCGTGACCATCATGACCGGCCACGACCCCGAAGCCTGGAAATCCGTCAAGCAGGCCCCGGCCTACTACGACTGATCCGACGCGGGGGGCCGGCAACGGCCCCCCGCCGCCAACCATGAAAAACCGGTCCGCACGGTCGCGGGCCAAGGGAGCGGCATGGTGAATCTGAAAAACCCGGAACTGTTCAAGGAAGCCTGCCTGGTGAACGGCCAATGGGTGGCGGCGGCGGGCGGCGCGACCGACACCGTCACCAACCCGGCCGACGGCAGCGTGGTCGGCAAAGTGCCCCAGCTCGAGGCGGGAGAAATCGAAGACGCGATCGCCGCCGCCGACGCGGCCTGGAAACCCTGGGCCGCCCTGGCCGCGCCCAAGCGCGCGGCGGTGCTGGAGAAGTGGCACGCCCTGATCCTGGCCAATGCCGATGATCTGGCCACCATCCTGACCACCGAGCAGGGCAAGCCCCTGGCCGAGGCCAAGGGCGAGATCATGTACGCGGCGTCTTTCATCAAATGGTTCGCCGAGGAAGCCCGCCGCGTCTACGGCGACGTGATTCCCGCGCCGACCGCCGACAAGCGGCTGCTCGTGCTCAAGCAGCCGGTCGGCGTCACCGCCGCCATCACCCCCTGGAACTTCCCGGCCGCCATGATCACGAGAAAGGCCGGTCCGGCGCTGGCCGCCGGTTGCGCCATGATCGTGCGCCCGGCCGCCAAGACGCCTTTTACCGCCCTGGCCCTTGGCGTGCTGGCCGAGCAGGCCGGGGTGCCGGCCGGCGTGCTCCAGGTTGTCACCGGCAAATCGAGCCTCATCGGCAAGGCGCTGACCGACAGCCCCGTCGTGCGCAAACTGTCCTTTACCGGCTCGACCGAGGTCGGGCGCAAGCTCATGGCCCAGTGCGCGCCGACCATCAAGCGCCTCTCCCTGGAACTCGGCGGCAACGCGCCCTTTATCGTCTTCGACGACGCCGACCTGGAACAGGCCGTGGCCGGGGCCATCGCCTCCAAATACCGCAACGCCGGCCAGACCTGTGTGTGCGCCAACCGCCTCTACGTCCAGTCCGGCATCCACGACGCCTTTGCCGCGCGCCTGGCCGAGGCCGTGGCCGCCATGCCCGTGGGCCCGGGTACCCAGCCCGGCGTGCAGATCGGTCCGCTGATCGACTTAAACGCCATGGAAAAGGTGGAAAGCCACATCGCCGATGCGCTGGGCAAAGGCGCTAAGGTGGTGCTCGGCGGCAAACGCCATGCCCTGGGCGGCCAGTTCTTCGAACCGACCATCCTGTCGGGCGTGACAAGCGAAATGCGCGTGGCCCGGGAGGAAACCTTCGGTCCCCTGGCCCCGATCTTCCGCTTCGAAACCGAGGAAGAGGTGATCGCCGCGGCCAACAATACCGAATACGGCCTGGCCGCCTACTTCTATACGGAAAACGCCAGCCGGGTCTGGCGGGTGGCCGAGGCGCTGGAATACGGCCTCGTCGGCCACAATACCGGACTCGTGTCCAACGAAGTCGCCCCCTTCGGCGGCATGAAACAGTCCGGTATCGGCCGTGAAGGCTCCAAATACGGCATCGACGAATACCTCGAGATCAAATACGTCTGCTCGTATATTGGATAATCAGGAAAATTAAGAAAAGGGAAGAGAATGCGAGGGGGGGAACCCTTTAAAAAGGGTTGCCCCCTCTCGCGCTCTCCCCTTCCTAAATTTCCTAGCTATTCCTTATAGAAACCGCTCTCGTTTTGATCGCAACGCCAGCCGAGAGAAGGTCCCAACACCCCCC
>NZ_AECZ01000057.1 GCF_000179555.1 Solidesulfovibrio fructosivorans JJ] | reverse complement strand
CCTTTTAACGGAGAGAAAATTCCGGATAACCTGTAGTTATCGCTAAAAGTCTTTGGGAAGGGGGGCCGGGGGGAACCCTTTCTTCAGAAAGGGTTCCCCCCGGCCTCTTTTTCCCTTCTTCCCTTCCTAGCCAAGGATTGCTTTCAGGTCCTCGTCGGGGGTGCTGATGGGTTTGATGTCATAGTTTTCGACCAGGAAGTTGAGCACGTTGGGGGTGAGGAAGGCCGGCAGGGTGGGGCCCAGGCGCATGTTCTTGATGCCGAGGTGGAGCAGGGTCAAAAGGATGGCCACGGCCTTTTGCTCGTACCAGGACAGGATCATGGACAGCGGCAGTTCGTTGACGCCGCAGTCGAAGGCCTTGGCCAGGGCCACGGCCACCTGGATGGCCGAGTAGGCGTCGTTGCACTGGCCCATGTCCAGAAGGCGCGGGATGCCGCCGATGTCGCCGAGTTTTTTGTCGAAGAAGCGGAATTTGCCGCAGGCCAGCGTCAGGACGATCGTGTCGGCCGGGGCCTTTTCCACAAACTCGGTATAGTAGTTGCGGCCGGGCTTGGCCCCATCGCAGCCGGCGACCAGGAAGAAGTGGCGGATCTTTCCGGCCTTGACCGCGTCGATGACCGCGCCGGCCACGCCCATGACCGCGTTGTGGCCGAATCCCGTCATGACCGTGCCCTTGTCGGTGTCCTCGGGGAAGCCCGGCATGGCCAGGGCCTTTTCGATGACCGGGCCGAAGTCGCCGTTTTTGACGTGGGTCGCGCCCGGCCAGCCCACGAGGCCGGTGGTGAAGATATTGCCCAGGTAGCTTGCGGCCGGCTTTTGGATACAGTTGGTGGTCATGAGGATCGCGCCGGGGAAGGCGGCGAATTCCTTGTGCTGGTTCTGCCAGGCCGTGCCGTAGTGGCCGTAAAAGTGCGGATACTTCTTGAGCTCGGGGTAGCCGTGGGCCGGCAGCATCTCGCCGTGAGTATAGATGTTGATGCCCTTGCCGGCGGTCTGTTCGAGCAGGTCCTTCAGGTCCTTGAGGTCGTGGCCCGAGACCAGGATGGCCTTGCCGGCCCTGGCCCCGAGCGGCACCACCGTGGGCACGGGATTGCCGTAGGCCCCGGTATTGGCGGCGTCGAGGAGCTCCATGGTGCGCAGGTTCACTTCGCCGCACTTGAGCACTAGACCCACCCAGTCGCCGAGGTTCTTGTCCGTGGTGAAGGTATCGGCCAGGCCCTTGTAGAGGAAGGCGTACACGGCCGGGTCTTCCTGGCCCAGGATGGCGGCGTGGTCGGCGTAGGCGGCGATGCCCTTGAGCCCGAAGATGAGCGTGTGCTTGAGCGAGCGGATGTCCGGGTCGGTTTCGGGGATATCCTTGAGGCCGTGCTGGGCGCCTTGCTTGATAAGGCCGTCCAGGTCGGCGGCCGGAACGAAGGTAGCCGGGCCTTCGGGCAGCTTGGCGGTAAGCGTGGCCGCCAGGGCGTCGCGCTCGGCCACGGTCTTTTCGATCAGGGGCCCAAAATCGGCGGCGTCGAAATTGACGTTGGTCAGCGTGGAGAACAGGGCCTTGGCGAAAAACCGGCCCGTGGTCAGAGGAACGTCCTTGCCCTCGGCCGCGGCGGTGGTCGCCGCCTGGCCAAGACCGGTCAGCGCGTAGACGAGCAGATCCTGGAGATCGGAGACTTCGGGGGTCTTGCCGCACACGCCGAGTTTGTCGCATCCGGTGCCCTTGGCCGTCTGTTCACACTGGTAACAAAACATATGTGTCCTCCGTTTGGGGTTGGGGCGGTGGTTTGTTTCAGTGGTTTTCAGACTACGCGGGCCGGGGCAAAACGGTTTGACCTAAGTCAAGAAGCGCTATTTTTCTGGAAGGAGCGTCGTCGCGACCGGGCGTGGCGTCCTTCGGAGAATATTTCTTCCTACACCGTTTTTGTGTATAACGGTCAAGCCGGGGCGTGGCGTCGGAACTGATGGGGAAGATGGCCGAGTCCCGGACGTCACGTCTGCGTCCGGTTCCAGACCGGGAGTGCGGAGAATGCCGCATGTTCGCGAAATGCATTGCATATTATTTGTGGGGCAACACACATTGGGGGCACAGTGTTGTCCGGTGGAGCCCGATCCGGATTGCGCCTTTACGGCATGTCGCATTGTCGATGTACGATGGTCACAAGTGCACGTTATTAGCATCATTACTGTTTTCAGGAATGCGTTGGGAAAACCCGGACCCCTTTCTTCCTTGCGAGGTGAATATGTTTAAGAACATGAAATTGCGGAATAAAATCCTTATCCCTGTGGCGTTTGTATGCGCGTGCATATTCATCACCATCATGGTCGCCGTGGATATGCAGATACAGGAGAAGTCCGTCCGGGAGACGCAGCAGCTGGGACAGGAGATCAGCGCCCGTTATGCGGCCGTGATTCAGGGGAAACTGGACCAGTCAATTGTCGCCGCCAAGATCCTTGCCGCCGCCGTGTCCAGCGAGCATGCCAAAGCCGCTCCGGATCGGGCGGCCGTGGTCGACCTGCTGCACCGCAGCCTTGGCGCCATGCCCGACGTCTTCGGCGTCTGGACCGCCTGGGAGCCAAACGCCTTTGACGGAAAGGACAAGGATTTCGCCAAGGCCGAGGCCATGCACGAGGTGTCGGGGCGGTTTCTTCCCTACGTCATCCGGGGCGAAAAGGGCGTGGAGGACACCCATACTTCCGCGCCTACCGCCGAAAGTCGCGCGGACGGGGAAAAATGGTATTGGAAGCCGCTGCAGACCGGGAAGATGCTTCTGGTGGAGCCCACGGAATACGAGGTGGCCGGCCGCAAACGGATGATGATCAGCGTGTGCGTGCCGCTTCTGGACAAAGGCAAGGGCGTGGCCGGGCTGGACATGAGCCTGGAGGAACTGCAGCGTCTCGCCGCGGGCGTGAAGATCTTTGATTCGGGTTATGGCACGCTGCTGTCCAATGCCGGAATGATCGTGGCCCATAAGGATAAGAATCTCATCGGGAAGCCGGTGGAACAGTACTTGTCCGACGCCAACAAGGCGGCGGTGGCCGAGGCCTTGCGGAACGGCACGGCGCTGGTGTTTTCCCAAAAGTCCGCCCTGACCGGAGAGGAAATGCTCTACAGCATGACCCCGGTCGCCCTCGAGGGCGTGAGCGGCGCCTGGAGTTTCATTGCCGTCATTCCCGAGGCGGCCATGTACGCCAGTGTCAGGGCCGTGCAAAAGACGCTTCTGGGATTGAGCCTCGGCGGCATGCTCGTGCTGATCGTGGCCCTTTTCCTGATTGCCAGGGCCATCGTCCGGCCGATCCAACAGATCATGAAAGCGACCCAGGGCGTGGCCGCCGGTGATCTGGACCGGCCCATCCCCTTGCGGCAAGAAGACGAGATCGGCAAGCTGGCCGACAGCCTGCGCACCATGGTGACGAGCCTCAAGGGCAAGATCGCCGAGGCCGACGACAAGACGCGGCTGGCCAACGAACATTCGCGCCTCGCGGCCGAGGCGACCCGGCAGGCCGAGGAGGCCAAGGCGGCGGCGGAACAGGCCCGGGCCCAGGGCATGCTCCAGGCCGCCGGCAAGCTCGAAGACGTGGTGGGCATCGTCAGCTCGGCCTCCGAGGAGATTTCGGCCCAGGTGGAACAGTCCACGCGCGGGGCCGAGGAGCAAAGCGCCCGGGTCGGCGAGACCGCGACGGCCATGGAGGAGATGACCGCCACCGTGGTGGAGATCGCCAAAAACGCCTCCGAGGCGGCGCAGTCCGCCCAGAACGCCAAGCACAAGGCCGAGGACGGGGCCAGGATCGTGTCCCAGGCCATCGCCGGCATCGGCGAGGCGCAGGATCAGGCTCTGGAACTGAAAAACGACATGACCGACCTCGGCCGCCAGGCGGAGGGCATCGGCCAGATCTTGAACGTCATTTCCGACATCGCCGACCAGACGAACCTGCTGGCCTTAAATGCCGCCATCGAGGCGGCAAGGGCCGGCGAGGCCGGCAGGGGCTTCGCGGTCGTGGCCGACGAGGTCAGAAAGCTGGCCGAGAAGACCATGACCGCCACCAAGGAAGTGGGCGACGCCATCCGGGACATCCAGTCCGGCACACGCAAGAATATTGGCAACGTCGAGCAGGCCGTGGAAAAAATCCAGACCGCCACGGGGCTTTCGGCCACATCGGGTGACGCCCTGAGCGAAATCGTGGCCCTGGTCGAGTCCACCTCGGGCCAGGTCCTCTCCATCGCCACGGCCTCCGAGGAACAGTCGGCCACCTGCGAGGAGATCAACCGCTCCATCGAGGGCATAAGCCGCGTGTCGGCCGAAACTTCCGACGCCATGCGCCAATCGGCCAACGCCGTGGCCGAACTGGCCGACCAGGCCCAGGCGCTCAAGGACCTCATCATCCGCCTCCAGGAAGAAGGGCATTCGGCCGGGGCGGACTCCTCCGAGGCCGGGCGCGTCTTGGGCACGGGCGCGTCCCCGGCGGCCCTGCCGGGCGCGAAAGGCTGAGATCGGCGTCCCGATATTGGAGAGCCGCCGCCAGGGGATGACGGCGGCTTGAAAATTGAGCAGGATACGGCCCTGGGAAGGAGGGGCCATGAAGGTACTGTGCAGCAATCCGCCGTGGTGGATCGAGAACCCGGATGCCATCCATGGCCCCGGGTTGTTGGCCGGGGTGCGGGCCGGGTCGCGTTGGCCGTTCACCAGCGTCGTGCGCTCAAAGCCCGGCGAGTACCGTTTCGGCGACTACCTGCCGTATCCTTTTTTTCTCGGTTCCGCCGCCAGCTACCTTGCCCGGGAGACCGGGGCCACGGTCGCCTTTCGCGACTCCATTGCCCTGCGCGAGGACTACGCGACCTATTTCGCCTACCTTAAGGAACAGGATTTCGATTACATCGTCATCGAGTCGGCCTCCCCGAGCTGGGAGCACGACGCGGGGCTCATCACCCACATCAAGCGGGAAAATCCCCGCACGAAAATCATCGTCGCCGGCCCCATCACCTGTCTTGGCGAAAAGCTTCTGGCCGAGCATCCGCTGCATGCCGCCATCCGGGGGGAATACGAAAAGGGCTTGGTCAAGGTCGTGTCCGGCGGCGTGTCGGGCCTGCTGCCCTTCGACCTGTTGCGCGAGGAGGAGCTCAACGCCGCGCCGACGCCGTACTTCGACGAGCTGCATGCCCACCGCTACTGGGATTCCAATCCCAAGGGCCAGCTTTTCCCGCAACTGCAGATGCTCACCAGCCGGGGCTGCCCTTTCAAGTGCATCTTCTGCGTCTGGCCGGCCGTGATGTCCAACGACGACCCCGACGGCACGGGCGTGCGGCTCGTGCGTCAGCTTTCGGCCGACGCCGTGGAGGGCATCCTCACCGACCTTGTCGGCCGCTACGGCTACAAGTGCGTCTATTTCGACGACGATACCTTCAACCTGGGCGACCGCCACGTGCGGGCGATATGCGGCGTCATGAAGCGCATAGGGCTTCCCTGGTCGGCCATGTGCCGGGCCGACACCATCTCCCGGGAAACCTGGGGGCTCATGCGCGAATCCGGCTGCTTCGGCGTCAAGATCGGTTTCGAAAGCGGCAACCAGTGGGTCATCGACAACATCGTCCGCAAAAAGCTCGACCTGGAAAAGGCCCGGGACGTCGTCTGCCACATCAAATCGCTCGGCATGACTGTCCACGGCACCTTCACCGTGGGCCTGCCCGGTGAAACGTCCGAGCAGATGGCCGACACCGAGCGCTACCGGAAGTCCTTGCCCCTCGACACCTACCAGGAATCCGGCACGGCCGAGATCGAGGGTTCTCCGCTCTCGTCGCTGCGCAAATCCGGCAGCCTGGAAAAATACGCCGGGGCCAGCCTGGACGGGTATGTCGGGGAAAACGACGGCACCCGCAAGATGCGCCTGGTGGCCCTGCGCGACGCCGGACTTGCCGATGCCGAGCGGTGCCGCAAGTACAGCCGACCCGCCCTGGCCGAGACCATCTGCCTCAATCTGCTCGAAACCGGCGGCGAGGACGCGGCGGTGCTCAACCTGCTCGGTGAGCTGGCGCTCGACGCCCGCAAGACCGACGTGGCCGTGCGCTATTTCGGCCGGGCCATCAAGGCTGACGCCGACTGCGCCGTAGCCTGTCGCAACCTGGGCTTTTTGCTGCGCGACCAGGGGCTGTTGGAGGAGGCCGCCTCGTGCCTGCGCCGGGCCCTGGCCATCGATCCCGGCGACGCGAAGGCCCGGGAAGGGCTCGTCGCCATCGGCGCCGATCCCGACGACGACATGCCGGCCGGGGCGACGGACCAGGCGGCCCTGGCGGCAAAGCTCGGGGCGCTGTCCGTGACGGCCTGGGGCCGGAACATGCTGTTGGCGTTGCGGGAAAAGGAGCGCGTCATCGAGGCGAGCCTCTCCGCGCCGGTTGCGAGCGCGCCCGGAAGCGGGCCGGGCCGGCTTGTCGTTTTCGACCACGGCCTGCGCTTTCTGGCCGGGCACCATTTCGCCTACGACCTCGGCGTGCTCAAGGAATGCCTGAAACGGGAGCTGCCGGTCGAATTCTACGTCTACGCCGAGTGCCAGCCCGAGGCGGTCCAGGTGCTTCGGGCCAAGGCGGTGCTTATGCCCTGCCAGTACACGTCCCAGTCCTCGGACGAGTACTGCGCCTGCCTGGAGGATTTTTTGCTCTCCGGCACCATGACGGAATACAACCTGTTCAAGAACCTGCGAAACGATCTCGGGCCAACGGACCTCGTGTTCGTGCACACGGCCCATCCGCAGATCGTGCGGGGCATCGCGGCCTGGTACAAGGCCCTGGCCCGGGACAAGCGGCCGTATCTGTGCCTGAAGTTCCAAAACCACTGCTACCGGTTCGTGGCTGTGGAGTATCGGGCGCTGATGCGCTCCATCTTCCGGCTGGCGCTCAAGCCCTTTCTCGACGAGGACAAGGTCTTTTGCGCGGCCAGCAACCGGCTGATCGCCTCCCAGATCCGGCGCGTGGCCGAAAAACCGTGCCCGGTGTTTCCGGTGCCGCTCCAGCTCGAAGTCCCGGCCAAACCCTACAAGAGCCGGGCCGAGAAGGGCCGGATCGTCATCGGCTATGCCGGCGAGGGGCGCGAGGAGCAGGGCGTGTCGCTTTTGCCGGACGTCATCGAGGCGCTGTTGCCCACCTATCCGGACCTGACTTTCGTGGTGCAGTTGGCCTGCCGCTATGCCGACACCGTCACCATGGCCCGGCTGTACGCGTTCGGCGACCGGGTGCAGGTGTTCGAGAACTGCTACGTGGGAGAGGATTTCCACCGGCTGCTGGCCTCCTTCGACGCGCTGGTGCTGCCGTACCGGCCGGGCAACTACGTGGAGCGCTCGTCCCAGATCGTCATCGAGGCCATGGCGCTCGGCGTGCCGCTGATCGTGCCGCTCGGCACGTCGCTGGCCCTCGAGGTCAAGCAGTTCGACGCCGGCTATACGCTTATCCGCAACCACGACGCGCCCGGCGTGGCATCGGCCGTGGCCCGGTTTATCGATAACCATGACGAACTGGCTCGCAAATCGGTGGAGGCGGCCCCGCGCTGCACCGCTTTTCACAGCGGCGCCAGCCTGGTCGACATGCTGCTCGCCTCGTATGCCGCCCTGGCCGGAGAGCGGGGCGGGGAAAAACGGCTGGCCGGAGGAACGTTATGAAATATCCCTGCGAGATGTGCCGCTTTCGGGCCTTGGCCGCAAAGCGGCCGGCATCGTTCTGGGCGCGGCTGTGGCGCTGGCACACGGGCTGGTGCCCGGGCTGGAAGCGTTACCAGAAGGCGCTTGCGGCCGGGAAAATCGTCGAAAAGCGTCCCTAGATCCTGGCCACGCCCAGAAAGACGGCGTGCAGGCTGACGACCAGGGTCAGGTAGGCTGTCCGGGCCGCCACGGGGGAGAGCCCCGGGAAGCGCAAGGTGATGCGCGAGGCCGGGCAGGCCCCGAGACAGTCGCCGCAAAGCGTGCAGGAATTTTCCGGCCTTCCCTTGGCCAAGGCCCGCGGCGGCAGGGCCAGGTAGCGGCAAACCCGCGAACACCGGCCGCAGCCGTCGCAGTCCGGCGCGATGCGAAGCCGCCAGGGGCTGATCTTCCCCAATACGTTGCCCACGAATCCGATGGGGCAGTAGGCCACGCAGTGGACCATGACGCCGGTTTTGCGCGAGGCCACGACCATGATCCCAAGCCCGGCCAGACCGAAGACGGCCACCAGGGCGAGGGCCACGGCCGTGTCCGCGCCCAGGGCCCGAAGCCCGACGGCCGCGCCGATGCAAAGGGCCAGGGTGGCGATGCGCCAGCGTGTGCTTGAAACGGGCAGGCGGGCCGGATTTTTCCCGGACGCGGCGGCGCAAAGGCCGTCCAGGGCCCCGACGTAGCACAGGTGGGCGCACCAGCCCGGCCCGACGAGAAGGACCGTGGCAAGGTAGAGGATGGGCATGAAATAGCCGCCGCCCCGGTAGATGGGACCGGCGACGATGAGCGCCGGCACCGGCGGGTGCAGCGCGCCGGTCATGAGGCACTGTCCTATTCCGGCCAGCCCCAGGGCCAGCTGGCCGAAAAAGACCAGGGAAAAGGCCGTCCAGTAGCGAAGCCGCAACGGGCCCGTGCGGGAGGCCGTGACCATGCGCCCGGTCAGCCCAGCGGCATAAAGTCCCAGGAGTGCGATTTCGAGGTGCCCCCAGCCCGGGAAAAAGCGGTCGGCCAAAAGCACCGGAAAGGGCACTTTGGCCCTGGCCAGCCAGAGCAGGCCGGCCGTGAGCCAGAAGGCGACGACCCGGGCCGGGGTGCGGCCGCGACCGGCCTGCTTCACCCCGGGTCGGGTTTCCCGTATGCATGGCGTCTCGGACATGGGCGCACTCCTTTGGCGGCAGGGCAATTGAAAATGCCTCTACGACGCCCGGGAGCGGATGGCTTTGACCTAGGTTAACCCGGGACGGATATGGACAAGAAACAGGCCGTGGCCGGCATCGGGCTTTTTTCCGGCCTTGGCGACAAGGATCTGGCCGCCCTGGCGGCGGTGGCCGAAACGCGGCGTTATGCCCGGGGCGAGGACATCTTTTTCGCGGGCGAGCCGGCGTCCGGCTTTTTCTCCGTGGTCACGGGCAAGGTGCGCATCTACCAGATGTCGCTCGCCGGCAAGGAGCACATCCTGCACGTGTTCGGGCCGGGCGAGGTGTTCGCCGAGGTGGCGGTTTTTTCCGATCGCGTCTATCCGGCCAGCGCCCAGGCCATGGAGGACGGGGAGTACCTTTTTTTCCCCAGGGAGCGGTTCCGGCGGCTTTTGGCCGACGAGCCGGACCTGGCCATGGACATGCTGGGACTTTTGGCCGTGCGCCTGCGTCAGATGGTCAACAAGCTCGAGGACCTGAGCCTTCACGAGGTGCCGGCCAGGCTCGCCGCCCATCTGCTGTTGCTCGAGGCCCAGAGCAAAACGCGCCGCCTTACCCTCGATTTGCCCAAGGGCCAGCTGGCCGCCTATCTCGGCACCATTCCCGAAACCCTTTCCCGGGTGCTCAGGCGTTTTGCCGACGACGGGTTGATCGCTCTTTCCGGCAGCGCGGTGGAGCTCCTCGACATGCCCCGCCTGGAGAGACAAGCCGGAGGCCGCGCGGTTACCGGCAAGGGCTAACCTCTCTTCGCAAACCACAATAGACCGTATTTCCAGCCGCGTGCGGTAAAAGAATTTTCCTCGGTAAAGGGGGGACCGGGGGGCGTGCCCGCCCCCCGGCGGTAGGGTCCAGGGGAGGCAGAGCCTCCCCTGGCTGCCGGAGGCTTCTCCACTATTGCTGTGCCGCCACCACCACACGGTTGCGGCCGGTGTCCTTGGCTTCGTAGAGGGCGGCGTCGACGCGCTGCATGAGGCTTTCCGGGGTGTCGCCGGGGTGGGCCTGGGCCACGCCGAGGCTGATGGTGCCGGGGATGTCGTGGGGGAAGGGCGTGTCGGCGACCAGATTGCGCAGCTTTTCCGCCAGAACGCGGGCCTGATCCAGGTCGGTGTGCGGCGCGGCCACCACGAATTCCTCGCCGCCGTAGCGAAAGAGCCAATCCACGCCGCGCACGGCCATGGACACCCGCCTGGACAGTTCCCGCAGCATGGCGTCGCCGGCGGCGTGGCCGTGGGTGTCGTTGACGATCTTGAAGTGGTCGATGTCGAACATAATGACGGAAAAAGGTGGTCCGTAGCGGTCGAGGCGTTTGAGTTCGTGGCCCATGACCTGGTTGAACTTGAGCCGGTTGTAGGCGCCGGTCAGCTGGTCCGTGACGGCCAGCTCGGTCAGGGCCTCGTTGGCGCCTTGCAGCCGTTCCCGGTCGGCGCAGATGCGGCGCACCATGGGCCGCAGGATGCAGACCCCCACGCTGGTGAGCAGCAGCAGCATGCCGCCGGTGGCCCAGGCTTCGACCTGGCGCAGGATGGTCAGCCGGGATACGGCCCTATGCTGGTAGGCCTGGACCACGGCGGTCAGGTCTCGCAACTCGTTTTCCCCAAAAGCGAGCACGTGCTGGAACTTGGGATCGGACAGGGAGGGCCGGTCGGCGTCGGCGTGGTAGAAGGTCCGGGTGCTGGCGATGAAAAAGCGCATCCGCTTGTCCAGCTCGAAGGGCTGCTTGAAGTAGATGGACATCAACTCCGGAGCGTGGGCGGCAAAGGAGTTGGGGTCGTTGAGGTCGGCCAGAAGGCGCTGGTGGTTTTTTTCCAGCAAGTCCACGAAGCGGGCCAGATGGGCGCGGATGGCGCGCCTGGACTCCTCGTCGTCGGCCGCGGCCAGAAGCAAGCACTGGGCCAGGACGCGCTGGATGAGCAGGCGTTGGGAACCGGTGACGGCCGTCATTTCGGCCGAGTGGTCGATGGTGTCCATGACATGGCGAAACATGACATAGGACAGCACCGCCAGCCCGGCCACGAGGGAAAGCGCGACCACGTAGCGCACGGTGATGTTGCGCTTGAAGTGGTCGGTCGGCAACGCGTTCACGGCGTGTCGGGTATGGAACATGACACACTTGTAGGCGAGTCGCGGCGAAGCATCAAGGCCGTCTGCGGATTCAGCAGACGACTTTGACCTGTTCGGCCACGGCGATGGCCTTGGCCTTGGCCTCCTCCACGTCCCGGCCCAGAGCCAGTGCCACGCCCATACGGCGCAGGCCGTGCACCTCGGGCTTGCCGAAAAGGCGCAGGGACGTATCCGGCGCGGCCAGGGCCTGTGCGGCGATCTCGTAGGCGGGGGCGGTGGAGTCCCCCTGGCCCAGGATGACGCGCGAGGCGGCCGGGGCATACTGGCGGATGGCCGGGATGGGCAGCCCCAGGATGGCCCGCACGTGCAGGGCGAATTCGGACAGGTCCTGAGAGATGAGCGTGACCATGCCCGTGTCGTGGGGCCGGGGGGAAACTTCCGAAAAGAGCACCTTGTCGCCGGCGACGAAAAGCTCCACGCCGAAAATGCCGCGTCCGCCAAGGGCCCCGGTCACGGCTTCGGCCATGCGTCTGGCCTCGGCCAGGGCCGCCTCGGTCATGGGATGGGGCTGCCAGGATTCCCGGTAGTCGCCCTTTTCCTGGCGGTGCCCGATGGGGGCGCAAAAGCTGGTGCCGCCGACATGGCGCACGGTGAGCAGGGTGATCTCGTAGTCGAAGGCGACGAAGCCTTCCACGATGACGCGTCCCGCCCCGGCCCGCCCGGCCGTCTGGGCGTAGTCCCAGGCCGCCTCGGCCGAAGCCGCGTCCCGGGCCACGCTTTGGCCCTTGCCCGAGGAGGACATGACCGGCTTGACCACGCAGGGGAATCCCACGGCGTCGCAGGCGGCCAGGAACTCCTCTTTCGTGTCGGCGAAACGGTAGGGCGAGGTGGCAAGGCCCAGTTCCTCGGCGGCCAGCCGGCGGATGCCTTCGCGGTCCATGGTCAGCCGGGCGGCCTTGGCCGTGGGCACCACCGTGTAGCCTTCGGCCTCCAGGGCCAAGAGCTCCGGGGTGGCGATGGCCTCGATCTCCGGCACGATGTAGTCGGGCTTTTCCGCCTCGATGATGCGGCGCAGGGCGGCGGCGTCGAGCATGCTGACGACGTGGGAGCGGTGGGCGACCTGCATGGCCGGGGCGTTGGCGTAACGGTCCACGGCGATGACCTCGACGCCCAGACGCTGGGCCTCGATGGCCACCTCCTTGCCGAGTTCGCCGGAGCCAAGCAACAACAGTTTGGTGGCCGAAGGGGTCAGGGGCGTGCCGATGCGCGTCATACGATGCCTCCTCAAGGAATATGCTCACAAAACCAACAAGCTACAGACCAGAGACGTCAAGGACAAGAGGAAAGAATGAGGGAGAGGAGAATGCGAGAGGGGAAACCCTTTAAAAA
>NZ_AECZ01000056.1 GCF_000179555.1 Solidesulfovibrio fructosivorans JJ] | reverse complement strand
TTTTTAAAGGGTTTCCCCTCTCGCACTTTCTTCGCCTTCTTCAATCTTACAACCAACGCACTGCCACAGGATTGCGCGGGGGGACGGCGGCGTAGCGGAACTTCGGGTAGCCGAGCATGAGTCCGCCGTGGACGGTATGGCCTTCGGGGACGCCCAGGGCCTGGCGCACGGCGGGATCGCCCTTGGCGGCGTAGGTTAAAAGCCCGGCCCAGCAGGTTCCCAGCCCCCGGGAGACAGCGGCCAGCTCGAAAAACGTCAAGGCGATGCCGCAGTCGGCCGGCCCGAAGGCTATCGAGGCGTCGGTGTGCACCACGACCAGGGCCGGCGCGCCGCGCAAATACACATCCAGTCCCTTTTCCCACAATCCGGCGTAGCGCGTAAAGACAGCCCGGCTGTTGTTGCCGGCGAACCATGCCGCCGTCAGCGCGGCCAGTTCATGGACTTTTTTGGGGTCAACGGTCGCGGTCCAGCGAATTTCCTGAACGTTGGAGGCCGTCGGCGCATAGCGAGCCACATCGAGAAGCTCCTCCATCACCTGGCGGGCAACCGGCTTGTCGGCATAGGCCCGGATGGAGCGCCGGCCCCGCAGCAGGCGGTCCATGGCCTCGGGCACGGGCCAATCCCGGGAGGCCGGTTGCAGCGGCGCGTCCGGGTCGACGGCCTCAACCCGGGAATTGACCAGGGCGCCGTGGGGGCACACCGCCACACAGTGCCCGCAGGCATTGCAGAGCGCCGCGTCGGCCACGGCCGGGCCACCATCGGCGGCCAGTTCAAGCGCCCGGCTCGGGCACACGGCCACGCACATGCCGTCCTTCTTGCACTTGTCCGCATCCACCGTGATCAGATCCATACCATTCCTCCTTATGGCGCGACTCGGCCGCGTCCGCGCGGACGCGAAGCCAGACACGGCCCGAACCTACTCGGCCTGTCGACTTTGACAAGAAGGCACATTGGCGTGGCGTGATACCCCGGAGGGAACCGAGGGGGAGGGAAGCGCGGCTTGGGGAGGGGCGGCCGGACCCGGGCAGGGAGACGGGGCCGGCCGACGGTCCCTGTGGAATGTGGCGATCCGCGTTTGCGCTTACGGATCGTTAAAAAACCAGGGCGTCTGCGTTACCGGGCGAAAGACTACAGCCAGATGATCCGCACGCCGGGCGTGGTTTCCTGCTGCCGCGGAGCAAAGCCGGGATAGCCGATGAAAAGCGCCGCATGCACGGTATGTCCGCTCGGGACGGACAAGGCGGCGGCCAGTTCGGGCGAACCGGCGGCGGCCCGGACGATCTCGCCGGCAAAGCAACTGCCAAGGCCCATGGCGGCTCCGGCCCATTCCAGGCGAGCCATGGCCAGGGCGCAATCCTCGGCGGCCTTGGCCGAGCCGCTTTCCCCGTAGGCCACGACCAGATGGGGCGCGCCGCCGAAGACGATCCGGCCGGCATCGGCATCCGGGGCCACGCCGTCGGCCAGGAGGCCTTCCCGGCGCAGCCAGCGCGCGGCAAGCCCGGTCACGCGGGCCATGGTCCGGGACGCTTCCACTACGATGAACCGGGCGGGGTCCGTGCGGCCGTCGGTCAGGCCCTTGGCCACCGAGCCGATGAGGTCCCGAAGCTCACGCATGGACAGCCGCCGGTCGGCGAAGACCCGCACCGAACGCCGGCGCCTCACGATTTTGGCCTGGGATTCGCTTTCGGCCCGGGAAATGCCGGCCCGGCAGCCGCAGGCCGTGCCGAACCGCGCCAGCACGTTGGACGGCCTAAAAACAGGCACGGCCGGCGCTGTGGCGTCCGCCTTGGAGATCGTTGTCTCGACCGGGGCGGACGCAACAGACGCTGAGGCGCTTTCCTCTGCCGTGATCGGGACGGCTTTGGCCGATTTGGTTTTCGCCGTTTGCGGGCATCGAAACGGGACGCCCCGAATGTACATGATATCCGATGCCGTAGCCTTTGCCTCATGATGCACTGTCGTCATACTGCGCTCCTTGGGTTTATGGGCATGACATCCGGCGTACGCGGAAAATCACGCCCACACAACGTGGCGCTTTTCTTTAAAAGCGTGACCCAATACAGCATGACCCACTTTCACAACAGGTTTTTCTTGATGTGCCACGCCAGCCGTCGTAATAGAAATTAAATTTTCCGGAGGTTCTCATGCGGGCACTTGTCGTGGATGACGATCTGGCCAGCCGCCATGTCCTGGCGTCCCATCTCGCCGGCGTGGCCGAGTGCGTCATGTGCGCCTCGGGACCGGAGGCCGTGACGGCCGTGGGCAACGCCATCGCCGCTGGCAAGCCCTTCGACGTGGTCTTCCTCGACATCATCATGCCCCATATGGACGGGCACGAGACGCTCTCCCGCATCCGACGGGCCGAGGAAGCCGGCGGCCTCCCGCCGGAAAAACAGGTGAAGGCCGTCATGGTCACCTCCATGGACGACGAAACCAACACCATGACCGCGCTTTTCGACGGGCAGGTGGCGGCCTACCTGGTCAAGCCGCCAAATCGGTCGGAACTGCTGGACAAACTGGCCGCCCTGGGCCTGCTCGGCTGATTGGGGAGAGAGAGTACGCGCCGGGGGAGGAGGCTTTTTGAAAAAAGCCCCCTCCCCCGGCCCCCCTCCCGCAAAAACTTTTCCAAGGGTCTTAGGCGAGACTTTTCATTCCGGTGGAAGCCCGGACAGCCTGGGCTACGCGTATCCCCCGACTTTTCGCCTCTACCGCACAGATTCCCTTTGAAAGTTTTTGAAGGGGGTCCAGGGGGAAACTTTTTTCAAAAAATTTCCCCCTGGCCGCCGGAGGCTTCCGCCCTCTCTCCTTCCTTCACATCTACTTCTTTGGATTCTCGATGGCCCCGCCGGACGCGCCGGCCCGGGCGTCGAGCAGGCAGCACAGCTTGCGGAACTTCGCGACCAGCAGTTTGTGGCGGGCCAGGCGGATGGCGAAGGCCTTGCCGCCGGCGGCGACGCGCGCGGCGAAAAGCTCTTTGGCGAATTGGTGGAGCGCGGCGTCCAGGACGTTTCGGGAGGCGACCAGTTCGCGCTCCTCGTCCGTCGCCCGGGCGGCTTCGGGCCGGCGCAGGCTGTTCTGTCGTTCATAAAGCAGGTCGGCGAGCCCCATGACGTCGGCGAGAAGCAGCAGGCTGGCGTCGAAATCCTCGGTCAGGCCGAAGGCGACGAAGCGGTCGCGCAGGTTGGACTTCGCCCGCGAGAGCGCCTCCTCGGGGCGGCTGTCCGGGTCCAACCCGGAGAGCACCCGGGTCATGAAGTTTCCGCCCTTGTAGCGCAACAGCTTGCGATCGCTCGTGACGTATTCGGCCAGGGAGATGTTTTCCCTGTTGAGCAGATCATAGAGGTGCTGCTCCGGCCAAGTGCGCAGGAAATGGTACTCGGAAATCACCCGCGAAACGGGTTCGCGCAGAAAGGTCACGGCCCGAACCGGCGCGTCGTAGAAGGTGAAAGCGTCGTAGTCGGTCAAGAGCACATGGCCCTGGATCAGCCGGATGCCGTCGAGGCGCGATCGGTCGATGACCGCGTTTTGCTCGAAATCCTCCCGCGAATAAAGCGAGAGCACGGCCCCAGGCGGGAAATTGCGCTCCAGCAGGCAATTGAGCGTGGTCCCGGCGGTGCGGGGAATGTGGAGGAAAAGAAACGGCGGCTGATCGACCATACGCCCGCGCCCCGCTACGACGCGTGTCGCGTCCTCGAAGAGCATAGATACGTTTTACGACGACACATTTAACTGACTATATTTTCTAAAAAATACTGACGTATTTTTTCAGGGCCGCAACATTAGGCTGGGTCGAAGGCCGCCAGGGCCTCCCGCAACGCCTCGAGCTGCCCGGAGAGTTCAGCCAAGCGCCCGCGCCGGTCGTCGATGTCGGCGAAAAAGGGCGCGAACCGCTCGTCGAGTTCCCGGAAGATACGGTCCACCCGGGCGGCTAGGCGCTCGTCGAGTTCCAGGCGCAGTTTCTCGCCCCCGGCGGCCAGACGGCGGCGCATTTCCCGCAACACCCGGGGGCGCTGCCAGAAAAGGGCGCTGCCGGCCAACAGCGCCCCACCGGCCGCGATGACGCCGCCGGTGACGTCCACCACCGCGCTTTTGACGGCCACGGCGAAAATCGTTCCCAAAAGCACCAGCGTTCCCCCGAGCGCCGCCTTGGGGTCCATGCCGGTCACGCTTTTGGGGTCCAGGCCGGCCATGGGCCCGCCGTCGGCCAAAAGCGCCTCAACCCGCTCGGCCACCTCGTCCAGCACCCGGTCGCGCTGGGCGGTCAGGGCATCGGCGGGCTGGTCGCCGCCGGAAGCGCGGCGCCGGGACAACTCGTCGAGCAGGGCGCGGGCCGTGTTGCTCACGCTCTCGAAGATATGCTGCGCCCCCTGCCGGGCGATGGCGTCCACCTCATGCTCCAGGTCCTTGGCAAAGGCGTCGCCGAGCTCGGCCAGGCGCGCCGCCGGGGAGGCGCTCTTGCCGCCGCGCCGCCACAGGCCGGTCACGGCCCGGCCGATCATGCCGCCAAAGGTCAGCTCCTCGGCAAAAGCCGTTTCGAACCGGGCGGCAAGGCGCGCGTAGGCGCCCTCCACCCGCACCCGCAGCACCTCGGCCTCACGGTCGGCGGCTTGGCGGGCGGTTTGCAGGCGTTTGCGCATGCGGTCGGCCTCGGCCGTATCGGCGGCAAGTTCCGCCGCGACGCCCTCCAGGGAGCGGCCGAGCTCCGTCGCCAACCGTTCGGCCGAACGCCGCGTGGCCTCGAGCTTGGCGGCGAAGTGCCCGCCCGAGGCGGTAAGCTCCCGGACAAGCCGGCGCAGGGCCGCGATGCCCCCGGCCTCGGGATCGGTCTCGCTCGTGACGGCCGAGACCAGAAAGATGGTCGGGTCGGCCACTCCCCTGTCCCGGGCCAGATCGCGCAGCCGGGCCGTGTTGACCTCGATCTGCTCGGGGCTGGCCAGGTCGGCCTGGGTCAGGGCGAAGGCCACGTTTCGCCGCCAGGTGTCGGCGGCCAGGTCGTAGAATTCCCAGGCCGAGCGGGAATAGGGGTTGAGCGCCGAAAAGACGAACAGGACCAGATCGGCCCGGGGAATGAACTCCTCGGTGATTTCCTGGTGGCGGTCGATGATGCTGTCCACCCCGGGCGTGTCCACGATGGCCAGGCCGTCGAGAATGGGGTTGTCCAGGCTGACGCGGGTGAGAAGCGGCCCATCGGCGGCTTCGGACGGATGTTCCCCCCGGGTGATGATACGGATGCGGTCCGTGCAGGGGTCCGGGGCCACCTGCGTGACCGAGGCCCCGAGCAGGGCGTTTATCAGGCTGCTCTTGCCGGTCTTGACCTCTCCAACCACCACGAACAGAAACGGCTCGGTCACATGGGCGGCCAGTTCCCGGGCGGTTTCGGCCAAGTCGTCCCGGCCGCACCGGGCCACCAGCGCGATCAGACGCCCGAGCAGCCCGGCCAGCTCGGTCCGGCGGGCCAGAAACCGCGATTCCAGAAGCGATGCTTGCAACGATCCGTCCTTATGGGCAACCCGGGTTCAGCGGGGCAAGAACCAGTCGAGGCCGAGCTTTTTATTTTTGGCCGCTTCGGCCCTGGCCGCCTCGAACGCGTCGGATTTCTTGTACTTGGCGTCATAGCAGACTTCCTCGTCGTGCACCATGCCGGTGGCGGCGAGGCGGATGGAATTGCCCTCGGTAAACGCCCCGTCCTCCCCTTCGTAGTGCATGAGGATAAGGCTGACCGGCTCCCCGCCCGCCGCCCGCAGGCTCCATTTCCAGGTCCGCAGGGTGCGAAACGCGTTGCCGCGCCATTCCTGGGGAGCGCCGTAGCGCTTCGTGAGCGCCTCCAGGATACGCTCGAAAAACTCCAGCGATTCGTCGGCGTAGTTCATCTTGAGGCGCACGATGCGCCCCGGTTTGGCGCAAAGCCCGTAATCCACATAGCCGCTGCGATAGCCGGGCACCGGAGCCACCGCCGCAAGCCCCAGGTAGGGTTTGTGAAAGGACCGGTCGGTTTCGGGATGCGCAACCGTCTTGCCCGCCTCGGCCAGGGTTTCGCCCAGCCGGATGCCGGCCAGTTCCATGGGCGCATCCGCGCCGTAGCCCGGCCGGGCCAGAAAACCGGCCGCAAGCACAAGCCCGAAGACCACAAGCAGATGGCGCAAACACAACGCTCTTCCGTGCATGACGACTCCTCTCCCGGCCCCGCGCGCCGCTCTTACGCGAAATGAGCCAGGGCCTCCTCCTGGGTGGGATAAATCGGAAAAATTTCGGTATAGCCGGAAATCTCGAAAACTTCCTTCATATAATCCTTGATGGTGGCCAACACCAGCTGCCCGTTGATCTTCTTGAGCTGCTGCAAAGCCAGAAGCAAAACGCGCAGGCCCGTGGAATTGATGTAGTCCACGTCCTTGAAGTCCATGAGCACCTTGGTCTTGCCCTGGCCGAGAATTTCCATGATCTTGTCCTCGAGCACCTTGGACGTGTTGCTGTCGAGCCTGCCGCCAAGCTCAAGCACCGTCACCCCTCCGTTCTCCCGTTCCACGAGCTGCATAACGCCCCCTTTTCCGTCAATTGACGTCTTTTTCGAGAATCAACCGGTTCTTGCCGCCCACCCGCTCATAAGCGACCCTGTCCATGATCGTGCGCACCAAATGAATGCCGAGCCCCCCGATGGGCCTCCTGTCCGCCGCGGCGGTTGTGTCCGGGGCCGCCGCCGTCAAGGGATCGAAGGGTCGGGCGTCGTCTTCCAGCACGAAACGCAGGCGCGCGCCGTCCAGCCCCATGCCAACGGTTATGAAGTGTTCCCCGTCGTCGGCGTATCCGTAACTGATGATGTTGGTAAGCAGCTCGTCGAGGACGAGACGGAGCTGATAGCGCAGCTTGGCCGAAAGGGCATGGGCCTCGCCAAAGGCCTCGACCGCATCCCCAATGCGATCGAGTTCCAACAGGCGGTTATGGAGTCGCAAGGAAAAGCCCGAGTGCATCCTGTCCCCGCACGTCGTTAGCCGCGCCGCCGGGCGGATATCCGGGACGCAACCGGCTTCGCCGCCGCTGTGCCGGCCGCCAAGGACGACGGCCGAACGGCGGCGCATGGCCGATTGCAGCAAACTTCCTGTTTTTTCATGGGCTGTCAAGGAGAGGCCAGCGCGCGGCCGGCCCTCCCCCGCGGTTGCCAAGAGGTCCCGGCGGACGTAGAAGCCCCTCCAAACAAGGAGCCTCCCCCTATGAAAGACTTGAACGACGCCCTGGCCGAAAACGAGGCCGACGCCACCGAGGCGTTCCTCAAATCCCTGCCCGAACTGGCGCCCGGGGAGACCTTCCGGTTCGCCTGCCATCCGAACGTGCCCTGCTTCAACGCCTGCTGTTCGGACCTGCGGCTCATGCTCACGCCCTACGACGCCCTGCGCCTGCGCCGGGCGCTCAATGTTTCGGCCGCGGACTTCATCACGCACTTCGCCGCGCGCTTCACCGCGCCGGACACCGGCTTTCCCATGCTCCAGCTCAAGATGCGCGACGAACCGCAAAAACGCTGCCCCTTTGTCACGCCCGAGGGCTGCAAGGTCTACCCCGACCGCCCCGGGGCCTGCCGCACCTATCCCCTGGGCCGTGCGACCAAGCTTGACGAGCAGGGCCACGTGTTGGAGCAGTTTTTCGTGGTGCGCGAGCCGCACTGCCGGGGCTTCGAGGAGGCCTCCACCTGGGACGCGCCGGCCTGGCTGGCCGATCAGGACCTGGCCCGCTACAACGACTTCAACGACCGCTACATGCGGCTTATGGCCCTGGCCCGGGGCAAGGGCGCGGCCTTGACCGACAAGCAAGGGCAGATGGTCTGGCTGGCCCAGTACGAACCCGACGCCTTCCAGGAGTTCATCGCCAGGCTGGACCTTTTCCGGCTGGTGGAGATCGACGAGGAGCGCAAGGCGCGAGTCCTGGCCGACGAGGAAGCCTCGCTCATCTTCGGCCTGGACTGGCTGGAGCTGGCCTTTTTCGGCCTGGAGACGGGACTGCGCCGCAAGCGCCAGCCCATGCCGTAACCGAGGCCGGCAAGACGGCGCATGGCCACGGGAGAAGATTATTTTTTGCATGTCCCCGGGGCTATGGGTATTTTTTCCGTCCTGCGGCGGAAACACCCGCAACCGAGTTCGACAGCCTGCTCGACGGCACCACCGCCAGCGATGCCCGGCAGGGATTCTTCAGCCATCCCGTAGAGGACATGACCGCCGCCATCGAGAAACTGACCCGGGAAGCCGTTGCCCGGGGGCAGGATGCCGACGGTCTGCATTTCATCCTTGGCAGGACGCCTGTTTCGACGGCCCGGCGGGCCCGATGCTCGGCTACGCCATGCGCGCCGCCGTGGAACTCCCCCGGCCCATGCTCCAAGCCGTAAAGATCGAGTAGGTCGCCCCGGGGCATCCCCATCGGGGCCTCATCAGGGCAGTCCCCAGGCGGCGCGGCGCTCCCGGTAGACCGGCTGGGGCAGCACGGCCAAAACCGGTTTGGCGGCCGGGTCGAGCCAGGCGGTAAGCGCAGCGGCGGCGGCCTCGGGACAGCCGATGCTGCCGCCGGTCGGCGGACCGCCGGCCGGGCGCACATTGACGAAGACGCAACTGCCGGCACCGGCCACCGGAGCTTCCCGGTTGTGGCCGATGACCACCCCCCAGATATTGGCCTTGTCGGCGCGCACCATGCGCTCCTGCCGGGCAAAGCCGCCCTCCGGGCGCTCCTCGGGCCCGACCACGCGCCCGAACTGGGGCACGGCGGGATCGGCCACGCAGGCCACCCGGTCCGTCACCATGGTGTAGGGCAGCCGCACCCCGGCCGCCCGGGCCGTCTGGTCGTCGGCATAGCCGAAGGCCTCGGGGAGGGAAAAGAAGCCGGCCGGCGTCCTGCCGTCGCCCTGCTTTTTCTCCGGCCCGGCCGGCATGGGAACAAGCCCCCGGCCATACCCCAGTCCGCCACGCCCGAGCAAACAGGAAACGCCCTGCCCCACCTCGTGCCACGGGGCTTGCGGCCCTTGCCGGACAAACCGGCGCAGCACGGCCGTGGTCGCGTTCATGCGCGGCGAAACGACCAGCACGAGTTGCCGGCAGTCAGAAAGCGGAAAACCGCCCGAGGCGCTCCCCGCCCCCACGGCGACTTCGTTTCCGGTCGCCTTGACGGTCCTGTCGGCGACGGACGCCGCTCCCGGACCGGCGGGCGCGACCTGGGCCGCGGACGCCGCAACCGGCGCGCGCCCCACAGCCGGCACGCCGCCGACGCGCCGGGCCCCTGCCCGGGCCTCGGCGTCCAGATCGGCGGTCATCTTCTGGCGATAGTCCGGGGCCAGGACGGACGCGCCCCCGTTGCCGCCGCGCGCGTGCACGTCCTCTGGACGCACCACCGGGGTCTTGCCCCGTACGGAAGCGGCGTCCTCGGACGGCGCGTCGTCGGAGCAGGCGGCAACCAGCACGGGCAAAACCAGCAGGGCCAGGACGAGCGCCGCCAGGCGCAAAGCGCCAAAGCGGCCGGCAGGATGGTGCAAGACGACGTTGCCCATCACGCCTCGCTTGGCGCGTCAGGCGGCGTGGACGCGACTTCGGCTGCGGCGCTTTCTTCCGTCTTGGCCGCGCGCTTGCCGCGTTTTCCCCCGCGCGCCAGGGCGGCGAGCTTCTCGGCGGCTTTGACGGTCTCGCCGGACTTGCCCAGAAAATGCATCTCCCCGCGGGGGGAAATCCAGTGCCAGCCCGCCGGCTTGACCAAGTCGGTCGCGCCGTGTTTTTCCAAAAATTCCATAGCTTTTACGCTGTCGAGCTCATCGGCCAGCGACTCCAGCAAGTCCTCGGCATCAAAGGCGGCGGCAGCGCTGCGGAAAATTTCGAACGCGCCGTGGGCCACGTCGAACAACGAGAAATCCCCCCGCTTGCGACGTCCGGCCAAAATCGCTTCCAACGTCGCCATATCGGCGCGCAGGGCCCGCAGTTCCTTGATCGCCGCGTCACGGGCGGCATCGCGCCTCGCTTCCAGACTTTTCCCGACAGCCGCCGTGGCCGTGCGTTTCGGTGGCATGGCATCCTCGCTTATTTGCTTCATTTTAGGCAAGAATCCGTAAAATGTGGAGTCTAAAGTTCCTCTCCGGGCGCAATAACGCTCCGGTGCGGGGGCACGGACCGGCAACTTTCGCCGTGCGTCCCGTTACGTCCCCGGCCGGCTGTCGATGCGAACGGCGGCGCAGTAATAGGCGGCATGCCGCCTCCCGCGCCGCGTGCAACGGCGCGGACGATCATTTGAAAATGAGGTATTGTCATTCCTGAAAATTATTCATAGGGTTTGTAACATTCTGTCTTCTATTAGCGAGAAAGCATACAGTTGGCGACTATGACGGCCCGAACGGGCAAGGAGGCAATCTACCATGGCGACTGACGCCCAGTCCGGCAGCCAGCGCTTTCTTACCATGACGCTCGGCAATGAAATTTTCGCCATCGATATTTTTTCCGTCCGTGAAATTCTCGATTACACGGACATCACCCGCATCCCCCAGACGCCGGAGTTCATGCGCGGCGTGGTCAACGTACGGGGCAGCGCCGTGCCCGTGGTCGACCTCAAGATGAAATTCGGCCTCGGCGAGGTGGAACGGACGCTCAACACCCGCATCGTGATCGTGGAGATACGGCGCGAGGACACGGTTTCGGTCATGGGCGCCCTGGCCGATTCGGTCAAGGAGGTCCTGGAGCTCGAGACGGACCGCATCGACCCGCCGCCGCGCATGGGCGCCGCCGTGCGCGCCGACTTCATCCGGGGCATCGGCAAGCATGGGGACCGCTTCATCCTGATCCTCGACGTGGACAAGGTCTTTGCCACCGAGGAAATCCTCGATCTGTCCCATATGCTGGGCGAGACCGCGCCACCGGCGGGGGGAAACGACGAAATTTCCACAAATCCCTAATGATGACGGCCTGGTTGCTCGAAAAAACTAGCTGAGGACGTACTCAGGCTGATCATGGCGTTGCCTTGCGGCGGGACAGTTCAAACTCGTAACTCCGGAGCCACCATGTTTAAAAATCGTAGCCTTGCCTTCAAGCTCGGACTCGGCTTTGGCCTGCTCATCGTCTTTACCGTCCTTGTCGCGGGTGTGGGCTACGTCAGCCTCGACCAGTTGATGGCGCGCTCCTCCAAGATGGAAATCGTCAATGAGATAAGCGACGCCATCACCGCCGCCCGCATGGATGTTTTATATTTCATGAACAGCAAGGACCGCGCCCGCCTGGAGAGCTTCCGCAAGCATCTCGCCAACGCCCGGGCGCAGGCCCAGGCCCTCAAACACCAGCTCAACGCTCCCCGCAACCGCGACCGCATGGATGCCATCGTCAAGGACGCGGTCACCTACGAAGCCGGGCTCGAACGCTATCTGGAAAGCGAAAAGACCCGCGGCGAGACCTTAAAGACCGTGGTCGACGCGGCCCTTGCCCTGCAAAAGGCCGGGGATACGCTGGCGCAGCACCTGTCCGAGGCCGTGACGCGGGCCACGGCGTCCGGAACCGAGGCCGTGGTCAAGGCGGCCGACATGCAGCACCGCGTGGACAATCTCATCCGGCAATTTTTAAGTTCGCGCATCGAGGTCCTCTACTACCTCTGGAAGGGCGACAAGACGCGCATGGACAACGCCCGGGGCATCCTGGAAAAGCTCATCGCGGCCGGCAAGGAAGCCGGGCCTCTTCTGACGACCAGCCAAGACCGCGCCATGATGGTCGACATCGTCAGCCGGGCGGAAACCTACAAGTCCCGCATGGAGGACTTCCTTACGGCGGCCGAAGCCCAGACCGGCGTCATCAAGGAAATGGCCGCCGCCGCCGATCAGGCCGCAAAAGTGGCCCAGGAAGCCGTCAGCTCCCAACAGGAAAGCATGAACGCCGAATCGCGCACGGCCAACACCGTCAACATCGCCGCCGCGATCACGGCCCTCGTCCTCGGCATTCTTTTCGCCGTGCTCATCACCAAGGGCATCCTGCGCGGCGTCAAAAAGGCCATCACCGCCGCCGAATCCGTCTCCCACGGCGACCTGGACGTGGACGTTTCCGTGGAGGGCCGCGACGAGATCGGCACGCTGCTTATGGCCATGGAGCGCATGATCGAGGCCGAGCGGACCACGGCCGACGTGGCCAGCCGGCTGGCCCGGGGCGACCTGACCGTTTCCGTCACGGCCCGTTCGGACAAGGACGTGATGCTCTCAAGCATGTCCGAGATGATCGACCGGCTGCGCGACGTGGTGGGCGAGGTCCAGTCCGGAGCGGAAAACGTGGCTTCGGGCAGCGAGGAGATGAGCGCCTCGGCCGAATCCCTGTCCCAGGGCGCGACGGAGCAGGCCTCGGCCGTGGAGGAATCGTCCTCGGCCATGGAGCAGATGGCTTCGAGCATCGGCCAAAACGCCGACAACGCCAGCCAGACCGAGGCCATCGCCGTCAAGGCGGCCAGCGATGCGCGGGAATCCGGCCAGGCCGTGACCCAGGCCGTGGCCGCCATGAAGGAAATCGCCGGCAAGATATCCATCATCGAGGAAATCGCCCGGCAGACCGACCTGCTCGCCTTAAACGCCGCCGTGGAGGCGGCCCGGGCCGGCGAACACGGCCGGGGCTTCGCCGTGGTGGCCGCCGAGGTCCGAAAGCTGGCCGAGCGCAGCCAGGCGGCGGCCTCGGAGATCACCCAGCTCTCCAGCTCCACCACCAGCGTGGCCGAACGGGCCGGGGACCTGCTGGCCAAGCTCGTGCCGGACATCCAGCGCACGGCCGACCTGGTCCAGGAGATCAACGCGGCCAGCCAGGAACAGTCCACCGGATCGGGGCAAGTCAACAAGGCGCTCCAGCAGCTCGACCAGGTCATTCAGCAAAACGCTTCCGCCGCCGAGGAGCTGGCCTCCACGTCCGAGGAACTCTCGGCCCAGGCCGAACAGCTGCAGGCGAGCGTGGCCTTCTTCCAGCTCGAAGCCGGCGCGCGGATGGCCAGGCCCGTCGTCAAGGCCGTGGCCAAGGGCAAGCCGGCCCTCCGGCCGGCCCTGGCCAAGGCCCCGGCGGCCAAACCACGGGCGGAGTCGGCGGGAACGACCCCCTCGGCCGTTTCCCTGGACATGGATAGCGACGATGACCAGTTCGAACGTTTCTAACCCCGGCCCAGGCACGATTGCCGCCCGCCGCCCCGATGCGACGACGGAGTAAAAAACATGAGTGAGATTGATCCGTCCATCGGCATTTATGTGGAAGAAACCAGGGAGCTGCTCGGCGAACTGGAACGCGGACTGCTCGACCTGGAAAAAGACCCCGGCGACATGGAGCGCGTGGACGCCTGTTTCCGCGCCATGCACACCATCAAGGGCGGCGGGGCCATGTTCGGCTTCGAAGAGATCTCCCGGTTCACCCACGACGTGGAGACGGTGCTCGACCGGGTGCGCTCGGGAGAGTTGCCGGTCACCAGCGAACTGCTGACGCTCACGCTCGCGGCCAAGGACCATATCCTGGCCCTGCTGGAAGCCCCGATTCCGCCGGGGCCGGAGCTGCTCGCCGCCTCGGACGCCCTGCTCGAATCCTTCGCCGCCTTCCTGCCGCACAAGGGCGCGGCCGCGGCGAAAGCGCCGGTCGAGGCTACGACCGGGGCCCAGGCATCCGACCTCGCCTGCGACACCGAGGAAGACGTCTGCTACGCCTGCGAACCCCAACCGGGACCGCCCGGCATCTACTGGGTGCGCTTCCGCCCGAGTCCGCTCATCCTGCATTCCGGCAACGATCCGGCGCGCCTGCTGGCCGATCTCGACAGCGTGGGCATCGTGCGCACCCTGCGCCACGGTCCCATGCCGGACCTCGACGCCTCGGACTTCAACCCCGAGGAAGTGTACGGCGTGTTCGACATGCTCATCCGCACGCCCTGCACCCCGAACACCCTGCGCGACGTATTCATTTTCGTGGAGGACGACTCCGACATCACCATCGAATACATCCACCAGGGCAACCTGCGCGGCGATGATCTGCGTGACCTGCTGCACGCCCTGCTCGGCCTCGACGCCGCGCCGACGGACGCGGTGCTCGACGCCCTTAGCCGGGCCCTGGCCAACAAGCTGTCCAGCATCAGCGCGGCCAAGGCCAAAGCCGAAGCGGGAAGAGCCCAGGCCGTCCGCGCGGAGAACGGCAAGAAACGCCACGGCGCCACAACGGGAAGCACCACGCTTCGCGTGGACGCGGCCCGGTTGGACAGCGTGGTCAGCATGGCCGGCGAACTCGTCATTCTCCAGTCGCGGCTGCGCCAGGCCGTCCAGGCCCGGGACATCGACGCCGCCGCCGCCGTGGACGAGGACCTCGAACGCCTGACCGACGCCATGCGCGACGTGGCGCTGGGGCTTCGCATGCTGCCTATCGGCACGGTGTTCAGCCAGTTTACCCGGCTGTTGCGCGACCTGTCGGCCTCGCTCGGCAAAAGCGTGGAATTCGAGGCTCTGGGCGGCGACACCGAACTCGACAAAACCGTCATCGACCGCATCAAGGACCCGCTGATCCACCTGTTGCGCAACAGCCTCGACCACGGCGTGGAATCCCCGTCCGAAAGGCAGGCCGCCGGCAAGCCGGAAAAAGGCCGCATCACGCTCTCGGCAAGCCATTCCGGCGGCAACGTGGTCATCGCCATAAGCGACGACGGCAAGGGCATCGACCCGGTGGGCATCCGCAACAAGGCCGTGGAAAAAGGGCTGATCGCCCCGGACAGCGACCTGCCCGAAAAGGCCGTTTTCGAACTCATCTTCGCCCCGGGCTTTTCCACCGCCCAAAAGATCTCCGACATCTCGGGACGCGGCGTGGGCATGGATGTGGTCAAGCGCAACATCGAAGCCCTGCGCGGCTCGGTGGAGGTGGACAGCGTCCTTGGCCAGGGCACCACGGTGACCATCAAGCTGCCGCTGACGCTGGCCATCATCGACGGCTTCTCCGTGGTGGTGGGCAGGGATTCCTTCATCGTGCCGCTGGTCACCCTGCGCGGCTTCCAGGAACGCTTTCCCGCCGGCGACGTGCGCACCGTGGAAAACATGGAGCGCATGGGCGAGTTGATTCCGGTGGTCAGCCTGCGCAAGCTGTTCTCCGTGCCCGGGAGCCAGCCCGGCTACGAACGGGTGGTCATCACCGAGGTGGAAGGCGATATGGTCGGTTTTTGCGTGGACAAGGTGGTGGGCCGGCAACAGGCCGTCATCAAGAGCCTCGACGACTGTTACCGCCACCTCAAATGGATCTCCGGCACAACCATAAACGGCGACGGCAGCATCTCGCTGATTCTCGACGTGCCCCAGCTCGTACGTTTCGTGCGCGAACAGGAAGACTCCCGCTTGCACGCGGTCAAAGCCTCCCGTACACTGGCCCAATAGAAAGGGCCGGCAAGGAGCGGTCGTTATGGAACTGACCCGTACCGAAGACGGCAATCGTCTGGTGCTCGCCGTCACCGGCAAATGCACCGTGGAAAATGCCGCCGCCCTTCGCCAGGGCCTGCTTGAGGCCGTTGGCGAAGGACGCCCCCTGGTCCTGGACATATCGGGCGTAGAGGAAGCCGACATCAGCTTCTTGCAGTTGCTGCTGGCGACGGCCCTGACCCTCGACCGCGACGGTCGCAAGTTCGACCGGCGCGGGCCGGTGGCCGAAGCCGCCCTCCACGCGGCCAGGGTCGCCGGCTTCAACAATACCCCCTTGCTTCAACCCTTTTTCGCCGACGGGGAACGCAATGGCTAAACGGATCATGACCGTGGACGATTCAGCGAGCGTGCGCCAGATGGTGGCCTTCACGCTCAAGAAGGAAGGATACGACGTCATTGAGGCATGCGACGGCAAGGACGCCTTGTCCAAGCTTTCCGGGACAGTGGACATGGTCATCACCGACCTCAACATGCCGAACCTTGACGGCATCGGCCTGATCAAGGGCATCCGCGGACAAGCCGCCTACAAATTCATTCCCATCGTCATGCTGACCACCGAATCCCAGGCCGGCAAAAAGGCCGAAGGCAAGTCGGCCGGGGCCACGGGCTGGATCGTCAAACCCTTCACCCCGGACCAGCTCATCGCCGTCGTCAAGAAAGTTCTGCGATAACAAGCGAAGATGAGAAGAAGATGCGAGAGGGGAACCCTTTAAAAA
>NZ_AECZ01000055.1 GCF_000179555.1 Solidesulfovibrio fructosivorans JJ] | reverse complement strand
AACGGTGGCAGGTCGTTATCGTTAATAGCCTTGGGAAAGGGGGCGGGGGATCAGTCCTTCCCGTCCTTGTCCAGGCGAATGGCCAGACGGAAGCGCTTGTCCAGCGTCTCTTCGAAGAATTTCTGGAGTTCCTTGCGGTATTTTTTCAGGTAATACTGGCGGTCCAGGAATTTTTCCTTGTGCCGGTATTTGATCAGGGTGGAGGGGTTGAAGTAGGCGGTGGCGTTCTTGCGGGTCAGCACGAACGGCGGCAGCCCTTCCTGCACCAGGATGTAGCTGGCGACCAGGGCTCCGGTGCGGTGGTTGCCTTCGAGGAAAAGCTGGGGCTGGCTGACCGAGAGCACGTAGACCCCGGCGGCCCGCTTGTAGGCGGACTTGTGCCGTTTGCGTTCGTACCAACCGGCGATTTCGTCGATGCCGTCGGCGAAGCGGCGGCGCGTTTCGAGCAGATGCGGGCCGTATTCCATGCGCACCCGGTCGTCGGTGCCGCACAAGACGATATGGTTGAGTTCCAGGATGTGGTCGAGGCCCCTGGGCGAGAACAGCTCCTCTCCTTCCTCCAGCAGCCAGTCCACGTAGGAGTAGCCTTCGAGCAGGTTGTCGATGTGCTGGTCGGTGAGCGGCTCGCGGCGCATGAGCAGCGTTTCGTTGACCTCGTCGAAGTTGTCCATCACGTCGCGTAACGACTCTTCGATGCTCTCGAGGTTCAGGCGATACTGTTTATGGCTGCTCATGGCCGTCTTCCCCGCATTTTCCCTTCATAGGCCAGGACGCCGGCCCGGTCCATGCGGGTGTGCCGCAGTCGTCGTCCGATGTCCATGATTGACACGAAAAACGCCGCCCCGGTTTCCCGAAGCGGCGTTCGCCGTCTCGTGGGACACGTGGTCCGTGTCCCCCTGATCCCCGTTAAAAGTTTTCGAAGGGGGTCCAGGGGGAAACTTTTTGAAAAAAGTTTCCCCCTGGCCGCCGGAGGCATCGCCTCTCTGCGTTCGTTCCCTGCCGACTCCCGGGCTACGCCGCAGTGGCGTCGGCCTGGGCGTGGCGGCGGGGGCGATGGTCGCCCTGGCGTTGGGGGTCCCCGGCCGGCGCTTCGTAGCCGAAACGGCGCTGGCCGCCGTTTGCGCCCTGATGCGGGCGGGCGGCGCGCTGGCGGTCGTCGCGGGGATGCTCGGCGTTGCCGCGCCCGTCATAGCCGCGTTCGGACCGGGGCCGGTCGCCCTGGCGACGGGGGCCGCCGGCATGGCGCGATGCGCCGCCGAAACCGCCCTGGCGGCCCCGGAAGGGCGCGCGCGAGGGGGCCGACGGACGGCGGAATTCCTCGGGATCGGGCTCGAAGCCTTCGACCGAGCGCCTGGGCAGGGGCTTTTTCATGTGGCGCTCGATGGCGCGCACCATGCTCATGTCCTCGCCGGTGACGAAGGTGTGGGCCTGTCCGTCGCGCTCGGCCCGGCCGGTGCGGCCGATGCGGTGGGTGTAGGCCTCGGGCGTGTCCGGGATGTCGTAGTTGACCACGTGGGCCACTTGGGAGACGTCGATGCCCCGGGCGGCGATATCCGTGGCCACGAGCACCTGGAAGGTGCCGCGACGGAAGCCGTCCATGGCGATCTGGCGCTGGCGCTGGGACAGGTTGCCCTGCAGGCAGGTGGCCTTGTGTCCGGCCCGGCACAGCTGCTGGGCCAGGTTCTTGGCCCGGTGCTTGGTGCGGGTGAAGACGATCACCGACTCCTTGGCGGCCTCGCCGAGCAGATGGAGCAAAAGCGGCGTCTTCTGGGCCGAGGACACGGGGTAGATGGCGTGTTCCACCGTGGCGGCCGGGGCGAGATGGCCGATGCGCACCGTGACCGGGTCGGTCAGGGTCTCGCCGGCCAGGCCGGCGATGGCCGCGGGCATGGTGGCCGAAAAGAGCAACGTCTGTCGTTTTTCCGGCACCGCGGCCAGGATGCGCCGCAAGTCGGGCAAAAAGCCCATGTCGAACATGTGGTCGGCCTCGTCGAGGACGAGGGTCTCCAGGGCGTCGAAGCGGACGTTGCCCTGGTTCATGTGGTCGAGCAGGCGTCCGGGGCAGGCCACCACGATGTCCAGGCCTTGGCGCAGGGCGCGGACCTGGGGAAACATGCCCACGCCGCCGTAGATGACGGCCGCGCGCAGGCGGGTGCCCCGGCCGAGATCCACGCCGGCGCGGTAAATTTGTTCGGCCAGTTCGCGGGTGGGGGCGAGGATGAGCGCGCGCACGCCGCGTTTTTCCGGCTTGGTGGTCATGAGCCGGTGGATGATGGGCAAAAGAAAAGCGGCGGTTTTGCCGGTGCCGGTCTGGGCCAGGCCCATGATGTCGCGGCCGTCGGCCACATGGGGGATGGCTTCGGCCTGGATGGGGGTCGGGGTTTCGTAGCCGATGCGCGCGATGTTGGCGCAGATGGTCGGATGCAGGCAAAAAGAATCGAAGCTCAAAAGGATATCCTTTGGCAATACGTGGAGCCGCGTCGAATGCGATCGCGCGGCGGCGATCATGGAATCGAGAAACGGGGGCTGCGGGCCGCGTCAGGATCGGAAGATCGGGGCCTGTGGCGAGGCGACCGGGGGGAGCGTCCGGGAAATGAAGGCGGCGGGCTTGCAGCGTTCTCCGCGTCGCCAGGGACATCACCTCTTGGCCGGTAAGCGCCAATTCCTCAAAGTACTTCTTTTGGAGAGATTGTCAACCCTGGCGGTCGAAAGCTCTTGGTTTTTCCGGTCCGCCTTGCTATGTCTCCCCTAAAAAACTGGCATTTCAGCCTGTTGGCGTCACAAGCGGCATCGTCGCGACCCCGGTCGCGGTGCGCGCGCGGCGGGCGGCCAAAGGACGACGCATGCCCGATCAGAAAAAAGCCACCCGGTACGGCCTGGCCACGGTCGCCATGTGGTCCACCGTGGCCACGGCCTTCAAGCTGTCCCTGGCCCATCTCGACCCGCTGCAATTGCTTCTTTACGCCAGCCTTTCCTCGTGCCTGGCGCTGGCAGCGACCCTGGCCGTCCGGGGAAAGCTCGGGGCGCTCACGCGGCTGTCGCGGGCCCAGTGGAAGCGGTCCTTCGCCCTGGGCGCGCTCAACCCCTTTCTCTACTACACGATTCTTTTCGCCGCCTACGACCTGCTGCCGGCCCAGGAGGCCCAGCCCCTCAACTACACCTGGGCCATCACGTTGTCGCTTCTGGCCGTGCCGCTGCTTGGCCAGAAGTTGCGGGGCCGGGATCTGCTCGCCTTGGTGGTGAGCTACAGCGGCGTGGTGGTCATCTCAACCCACGGCGACATTTTGGGGATGCGCTTCGCCAGCCCGTCCGGCGTGGCCCTGGCCCTGGCCTCCACGGTCATCTGGGCGCTGTACTGGATCGCCGGGACCAAGGACGACCGGGACCCGGTGGTGGGGCTTCTCGCCAATTTCCTGTGCAGCCTGCCGCTGACGCTACTGGCCGTCCTGTGCTTTTCCGATCCGTTTCCGGGATCGCTGGCCGGGCTCGGCGGCGCGGCCTACGTGGGCGTTTTCGAGATGGGGCTGGCCTTCGTCACCTGGCTGACGGCGCTTAAATGCGCGGTCAACGCCGCACGCGTGGCCAACCTCATTTTCCTGTCGCCGTTTTTATCGCTGATCCTCATCCATTTTTTCGTGGGCGAGGAGATCCTGCCGTCCACAATGGTCGGTCTGGTGCTGATCTTGGCGGGGTTGGCCGCGCAGCGAAGGAAAAGTTAAGGAAAGCCGACGCGGGAGGTGGAACACTTTTGAAAAATGTTCCCCCTCCCGCATTTTTCCTTTCCAGAACTTTTAACGGTGACAAGTTGTTATCGTTAAAAGTTCTTGGACTGGGCCTGGGGGGGAGAGTTTTTCCGCAAGAAAGGTTTCCCCTGTCTCTTCCCCACCATCGCCTAATCGCAGCCGTTTTTGACGTTCCAGTTTTCCCAGACGCGTCCGACGAGGTCGGGGCCTGGACGCAGCACGGGCTTGCCCGGGCACCAGCCCGACGGCGTCGCCTTGGTCCCCTTGCTTTCGCGGACAAGCTGGAAGGCTTGGATCTGCCGCAACGACTCGCTTACATGCCGGCCGACAGGCGGGGCGAGCACCTCGAAGGCCTGCACGACGCCGTCGGGGTCGATGAGGAATCTGCCCCGGACATCCACGCCGGCGTCCTCGTCATAGACGCCGTAAATTTTGCCGACGTTTCCCGCCGCATCGGCGAGCATGGGGAAGGGAATCTTTTTTGCCGTGACCATTTTCGACAGTTCGTGCTCGACCCAGATCTTGTGGACGAACACGCTGTCGGTGCTCATGGAAAGGACCTGTGTGCCGAGTTTTTCGAATTGGGCATGTTGTTCGGCGACCGCCGAAATTTCGGTCGCTCAGACGAAAGTGAAATCGCCCGGGTAGAAGCAGAGAACGACCCATTTGCCGAGATATTCCGAGAGACGGACCGTAACGAACTTCCCGTCGAAAAAAGCCGGTGCGGCAAAGTCCGGCGCGGATTTTCCAACAGCGATCATTGTATGTCCCCCCTGTGATGCAGTTTCTCCCACGGGTGTTTTGACAGTTTCGGCTTCTGTTGCTTTGTTGACCACGCCGCCAGTCGGCCTGGCGCAACCAATGACAGCTTCTTCTGGCATGTCGGACCTCCAAGGTTTATCCATCAATAAAATAAATGGATCGAGATGAGAAAGCGGACTTTTGTCTATCTATAGCGTCTGGCTGGGGTGACGACAAGGCGTGACGAAAGATTTTTCCCTTCTCGGGAAATCCGGTGAAAGGGGAGCCGTCAGGTCGTTGGGACCGGGGGAGGGCGGGGGGAGGACGCTTATTCGGGCAAGGCCGGGAACCAGTTGTCCCACGCCTGCTGCGCCCGCTGGGGATAGGCCAGCTTCCTGTTGGCCTTTTTCATGCGTTCCTCGAGCGGCGGCGTGAGCCCGAAATTGACGTTGCTCGGCTGGAATTTTTTCGCCGGCGTGCGCAGATGGCCAAGGAGCGCCCCAAGCGCCGTCACCACCGGCGGCGGGGCAATCTCCACGCCCCGGCCGAGCCGTGCCCCAAGCTGCACCCCAAGCCACAGGCCGCAGGCCGCCGATTCCACATAGCCTTCCACGCCCGTGATCTGGCCGGCCAGATACGTCCCCGGCCGGGCAAGCAGCTCCAGGCGGTCGTTTAAGACGCGCGGCGCGTTGACGAAGGTGTTGCGGTGGATGCTGCCGAGCCGCGTGAATTCGGCCGCATGGAGCGCCGGGATCATGCGGAATATCCGCTCCTGCTCGCCGTAGACCAGCTTGGTCTGGAACCCGACCAGGTTCAGCGTGCTCTTGGCCACGTTTTCCGGGCGCAACTGCACCACGGCATACGGCCGCCGGCCCGTTTTCGGGTCGGTCAGCCCGATCGGCTTCATGGGGCCGAAAGCCAGCGTGCGCTCGCCGCGCTCGGCCATGGCCTCGATGGGCAGGCAGCCCTCGAAATGCAGCTCCTTTTCGAATTCGCGGCTCGGCACCTTGCGCGCGGCCACGAGCTCGGCCACGAACGCCTTGTACTGGGCCTCGTCGAGGGGGCAGTTGCAGTAGTCCCCTTCGCCCTCCTGCCAGCGCGACTGCCAAAACGCCTGCTCCATGTCCACGGACTCGGTGGTCACGATGGGCGCGATGGCGTCGTAGAAATACAGGCTCTCCTGGCCGATGGTTTCGCAAAGGCTTGTGGCCAGCCGATCCGTGGCCAGGGGGCCGGCCGCCACCACCACCGTCTCGAATCCGGTCAGGGCCGGATCGGACAGGCTCATGATCTCGCGGCGCGTGAGCGTCACCAACGGCTCGTTTTCGATGCGCGCGGTCATGGCCGCCGAGAACTTCTCCCGGTCCACGGCCAGCGCCTTGCCCGCCGGCACGGCCGTCTCGCGCGCCGCCTCGATCACGGCGCTGCCGAGGGTCGCCATCTCGACCTTGAGCAGCCCGACGGCCGTGACCGGCTCGTCGGAGCGCAAGGAATTGGAACAGACCAGCTCGGCTAGGCCGGGGCTCACATGGGCCGGAGAGAAATGCGCCGGCTTGCATTCGAAAATCGTGGACGCGACGCCGGCCCGGGCGAGCGCCAACGCGCACTCGCACCCGGCCAGCCCGCCGCCGATGATGGCTATGGACATGGATACTACTCCAGGAGAGCGGGGAGGGGACCTCTTTGAAAAGAGGTCTCCCTCCCCGCGCCCCTCCCCCCAGAAACTTTTAAGGGGGGCGTGTTAGTTGGTGGCGGGCATGTGCATCACATGCCGGTTCTGGCTGTTCCACAGGTCGCGGTAGATGGCGCACCGGGAAAGCAGCTCGCCGTGGGTTCCATAATCGGCCGCCTTGCCCGCGTCGAGCACCAAGATGGCATCCGCCCCGGCCAGCATCGAAAGCCGGTGGCTGATGATGATGGTGGTGCGGTCGCGGCCGATGCGGGCCATGTTGTCCTGCACGATGGCTTCCGATTCCGCGTCCAGGGCGGATGTCGCCTCGTCGAGGATCAGGATGCGCGGGTTGGTCAGGAGCGCCCGGGCGATGGCCAGCCGCTGCTTCTGGCCGCCGGACAGGTTGGTGCCGTTTTCCTCGAGGTCGGTGTCGTAGCCGCGCGGGAGCTTACGGATGAATTCCTCGGCCCCGGAAAGCCGCGCCGCCCAGACCACCTCGTCCATGGTGGCCGCGGGCCTGGCCATGGCGATGTTGTCCCGCACCGTGCCCGTGAAAAGAAAGCTGTCCTGGAGCACCACCCCGATCTGCCGGCGCGCGTGGGCCAGGTCGAGCTCGCGCATGTCGTGGCCGTCCAGGCGGATGCCGCCTTCGCTCGGCGCGTAAAGTCCCTGGATCAGCCGGGCCAACGTCGATTTGCCCGAGCCGCTGCGCCCGGCCACGCCGATCATCCGCCCGGCCGGAAAGCGCACGCTGACATTGGAAAGCGCGGCCGGCGCGGTGGCGTCGAAGCCGTAGCGGAAGGTCACGGCGTCGAATACCACCTCGCCGGCAAGGCGCGGCCGCACTCCCTCGCCCGAGCCGGTCCGTTCCGGCGGCTCGTTCATGATGGCGGCCAGCATGCGCACGGCCAGCCCCTTTTCCTGGTACTCCTGGAGCAGGGAGACGATCTGCACCAGCGGCTGGGTGACGCGGCCGGAAAGCATCTGGAAGGCGATGAGCGCCCCGACCGTAAGGCTGCCGTCGAAGACGAGATAGACGCCGATCCAGGGAATGCACAGCGTCATGACCTTTTCCAGGAATCCGACCCCGGCCGTGGCCGCGTTGCCGATGCGGCCCACGGTGAAGCGCATGGACACCGCCCGCGCCGCCACGTTCTCGAAGTCCCGGCGGCGCGTCGGTTCGAGCGAGAGCGCCTTGACCGTTTCCATGCCCCGGATCGTCTCCACCAGAAACGATTGCCTCTCGCCCTCGGCTTTATAAAGCGTGAGCAGCCGGCGGCGCAGCACGGGGATGACCACGGCCAGGAAGATGCCGAGCGCCACGCTGAGTCCCAGGACCAGGAAGGTGAGCTCCACGCTGTAGAAAAAAAGGACCGGGATGAAGACGACCAGGGCCAGCGCGTCGAGCAGGGTGAAAAAGAGCTTGCCGCTTAAAAATTCCCGAATCTTGTCGGCCTGCTGCATGTGCTGGATGAGCACGCCCACCCGGCTCTGTCCGAAAAACCGCAGCGGCAGGGAGGTGAGCTTGGAAAAAGTGCGCGAGGCCACCCGCACGTCGATGCGCGCCGCCGCATGGAGCACCAGAATGCCGCGCAGATAGGTGAACCCCGCCTCGAAGGTCAGTGCCGCCAGCATGCCGAGGCTGAGGACTTGCAGCGTGGCCATGCCCCGGTGGGTGAGCACCTTGTCGATGACGATCTGAAAATAGATCGGCATGGCCAGCGCCAAGACGTACAGCATGACCGCCGCGACCACGGCGTCGATGAATTCCTTTCGCTGGCGCAGGATTTCCGGCACGAACCAGCCGAAGCCGAAGGGCTGGTTTTCGTCGGTGAGCTTGTGGGCGCGTTTGACGAGAATGACCCGGCCGTCGCAGTCCTCGGCAAAGCGGCCAAGCGGCACGGCCTCCCGCGCGACCGGCAGCCGCGCGGGATCGACCACGTCCACCAGGACGCCCGAGGCGTCGCGCCGACAGCCGGCCACCACCAGCATGGCCCCGTCGCGCCGCACGGCCAAAAGCGGGAACGCGCCGCCGAGTTCGAGCAATTCGTCCGGGGAGAGGGTGCGCAGCTCGGCCTTGAGGCCTTCCTTGACGGCGATGGCCACAAGCGCCCGCGGGTCCGGCTCGGTTCCGGTGAATCCGTGGGCGTGCCCCAGCCCGTCGTGGGAAAGGGGCAGGCCGTGGTGCCGGGCGATCATGGCCAGGCCGCGAAGCCCGGATTGCCCCAGGCGCGGTTCGGCCAGGATCACCTCGCCGCCGTGGCTGCGGTCGAAGCTTGCCGCGTCGACCTCGAAGGAGCCGGCCGTGCGGGCCAGCGGATCGGCCACGCGCACGAGCGGTCCGTCCTCGCCCCCGCGCACGCCGAGCACCACCACGGAATTGCCGTTGACCAGCCGGGCGATGACCGGGAAGCGGCCCAAAGCGGCCATCTCCGCCACGTCCATCCGGGCCGCCCGGGCGGCGAGCCCCACCGTGGCGGCCATGGCGAGCAGGGTGTCCGTGCCCGGCTCGGCATCGCCCAGGCCAAAACGATCCGCCGCGCCGGCCGCGTCGAAGGGCAGGCCGTAGGCGTCGGCCACGGCGCGAAGGCAGGTCAGGGCTGTCTGCATGAGCGGTGCTTCGGGACGGGCCAGAGGGTGATCGAAAAAGCCCGTGAATGCGGCCCGTTGGCTTGTCGAAAATGTCGCGTCCCGGTCTTTGACCCTTAGGGCAAATCCTTGTGCCCGGCAAGGGCCGCCGTGCCGGCGGGAGCCTTGCCCTTTCCCGCCGGTCGACGTAGAAAATGGACTATCATCAACCCGCAAACGGAGCACCGTAGTATGAACGTGCTGATCGTTTACTATTCATTATACGGCCATGTGGCGGCCATGGCCCAGGCCGTGGCCGAAGGCGTGCACCAGGTGGAGGGCGTCATCGCCACGCTGCGCCGGGTGCCGGAGACGCTGCCTCCCGATGTCATCGAGAGAATGCACGCCGCCGAAGCCCAGAAAACCCTGTCCACCGTGCCGGTGTGTACCCTGGAGGAGCTGGAGCAGGCCGACGCCATCATTTTCGGTACGCCGACCCGCTTCGGCAATATGTGCGGCCAGATGCGACAGTTTCTCGACGCCACGGGCCAGATCTGGATGCGCGGCGGTCTGGTCGGCAAGCCGGGCGGCGTTTTCTGTTCCACCGCCACCCAGCATGGCGGCCAGGAAACCACGCTGATGTCGTTCATCCAGACATTGCTCCACCAGGGCATGATCGTGGTGGGCCTGCCCTATGCCTACGCCGGGCAGATGCGCGTGGACGAGATCACGGGCGGCACGCCCTACGGCGCGTCCACCATCGCCGCCGGCGACGGCTCCCGCATGCCCACGGAAAACGAACTGGACGCTGCCCGGTTCCAGGGCCGCCATACCGCCGAGATCACCAAGAAGTTGTGTGGATAGTAAATAGGAGCCGGGGGGAAACCTTTCTTGCAGAAAGGTTCTCCCCCCGGGCCCCCCTTCCAAAGACTCTCAAAAGTTACGGGCTGTCGTCCGTTACTTGCTTATATTATTAGAAAATTGAGGAAGGGGAGAGCGCGAGAGGGGCTACTGCCCTTTTTAAAGGGTTTCCCCTCTCGCACCCTCTTTCCATCCCTTCTTCCTCCTCCCTCCTCTTACTGCCCAATACGGCCGTCGGGTTTGAGGGACAGAGGCGAGTGGGTGGTGATGTAGCGGGCCAGCAGGTCGGCCAGCGGATCGCCGTCGCCGTCCACGTCCCGGCCCTTTGTCTTGAAGATGGCGTAGCCGTCGCCGCCCCGGGCCATGTAGTCGCTGATCGCCAGCCGGTACTCGGCCTTGGGATCGAGGGGCGCGAAATGTCCGGCGGCGTCGGCCACGGATACGGCGGTGATGCGTTTGCCGGCCGGCTTGGTGATGTCGAGCGCGAAGCGGATGCCGGCCACCTGGGGAAACCGGCCGCTGCCCGCGTTAAACCCCACGGCCGACACGCCGTGTTCCAGCACGGCGAGCAGGTCCTCGCCGGTCAGGCTGAGCACGACCAGGGTGTTGGGGAAGGGGTAGGCGGTGAGCAGATCGCCCAGGGTGATCTTTCCCGCGTCCATGCCGGCCCGCACGCCGCCGCCGTTGAAAATCGCGGCCACGGCCCCGCGTGAACGTCCGCCGGCAAGCATGGCCTCGGCCATGAGGTCGCCGCCTGCGCATTCCTCCTGGCGGCACATGGCCGCGCCGATCGGCCCGTCGCTTTTGCCCAGCACCTTGGCCCGAAACGCCTCGAGGGGTTTGCCGAAGCGCTCGACCTCGGCCAGGGTGGCCGGGTCCTCGGGCACGGCCGCGTCCAGGCGCACCGGATTGCCCGTCGCCCGGGTCACCTTTCCGGCCGCGTCGAAATCCACATGCAACACGCCCAGGTAGCGGCCCCAGTAGCCGGCGGTGACAATGTACGTCTTACCGCCGTCTGGGGCGTCGATGGCCAGCGGGCACGGTCCCACGGCCTCGGGGTAGCCGTTGCCGAGGAGCACGTGGCTGTGGCCGCCGACGATGACGTCGAGCCCGGCTACCTTGGCCGCGATCTTCTTGTCGCCGGAGAGCCCGGCGTGGGACAGCAGGATCACGATGTCCACGCCCTGTTTTCGCAAGGCGGCCACGGCGTTTTTGACGGCCGGCACGATGGCCGGAAAGGCGATGTCCGGTCCGGGACTGGAGATCTGGGCCGCCTTGGGCTGGGTGGCGCCGATGATGCCGATCCTGCGTCCGGCCACTTTCCGAACGACGTACGGCGCGATAAGCCCCTTCAATTGTTGCGAACGCGAGGCGTCGACATTGGCGGCCAGAATCGGAAACTTGAGCGCCCGAATAAAATTCGCCAAAGTGGCCGGGCCGTCGTCGAATTCGTGGTTGCCCACGGCCATGGCGTCATAGCCGAGCCGGTCCATGAAAAAGGCGCAGGCCTGTCCCTTGTACTTGGTGAAAAAAAGCGTGCCCTGGAACTGGTCGCCGGCGTCGAGCAGCAGGAAATGGCCCCCCTTGGCGCGCTGCCGGGCGACGGCCGTGGCCAGCCGGGCCGCGCCGCCCTGGCATTTGCCGGCCGTCTCCTTTTCCTTGGAGCAAAACGCACCCAGCGCGTCGAACGCAGCCAGATGGGCGTGGATGTCGTTGGTGTGCAGGATGGTCAGCGAGAAATCAGTTTTGCAGAATCCATGTGTGCTCTGAAATACAAAGGCAACTACAATGACTTGTAAGAGAATTTTGATTTTTGAGTGCCTTTGCATACTGCTTTTCTCTTTTAAGGTGATAGTGCTCATTCTGTTATTTTATAGCCACAGGTAAAATCGTGAGAATCTCAGCGTTTACGGCCTCTGCAAAAGCAATAGAGAATACTTTAAAGAACTCAACAAACTGAACTATATCGTTTGCCGATACGCCTTTGTTAAGCTGGAATCCATGAACAATCTCATTTCTTTTGTTAATAAAAGTCATAAGCTTTGCGGATACTTCGTTTTTTATAGTCGAAACGTTGTCTATCCCAAAATACTTCTTTATTTTTTCTCGCTGTGAAACTTTTTCAAGTATTTCTTTAATTCCAATTTTTTTACACAGTTCTTTAATTTGGGGAGCGGTTATATTTCGATCGTTTGTGCAAATATCATCTATATATAAATCAAACTCTTCTTTTTCTTGTGTAAAATTATATAAATTTTCGGCGATAGCTCGCAGCTCAGCTAGATTGACCCCATTAGGCGCTTTAGCTTGCTTTAACTTGTTGCTTGAAACTTCAATATGAGATTTTACTATATCAATAGGCATCATTGATATCGAGCCACGATCTTTGATAATTATCTTGCAGGCCTGCCGTAAGACGGACTTAATATATTCTTCATAGATTGCCGACAGAATCAAGAAGACGCCACAATTTGTTAGAACTATATGGGAAGATGGTCCTGCGGATTCAACTCTAGGAGTAGTACCCCCTAGTATCCTTTCAATTGACTCAAGCATCTCAATAAAGCCATCGACTTCTGTTTTAAGTTCATCTTTCATAGGCGCGCATAGTTGCCTAGGAAATTGCGAGTTTGAATATTCCGCTTAACAATTCAATGCGCTTTTTTATGGCTGAAGCAGTATTGCCTCTGCCAACAAGTATTTCATAGTCGTTCGCATTATTAAGAGCCTTTTGCAAACGCTCATTAATGAAGGCCTTTTTTTCTATGAGTGTACTTTTGTTTTTTAAAAATTTACTCAACGAAACCATGGTAGCGTCATAAAGAGGAGCAGAGACTTTTTCAACTTTACCAGTCTTTATTTTGAATGGCCTCCGGTTGAAAATTAAATGTGCAAGCTCCAGACACTCTAAAAAAATATACTCATAATTCAATTTCTCCTCCGGAGTAATATTAAGATTTTTTTGCATACAACGATCCAGCATTGACTTCATTGATCCTTTGATATTCTCCTCATCTTTTAATGCAAAAAAGCGGAGAATTAATTGGCAGTCATGCATGTTTCTATAAAGTGTATTGTTTTTCCGTTTTGGGTCTTCGTAAGATCGATCAATGTCTATTTCATTAAAAGGTGGAATGTCCCATGCCTTAGTAAATAAACTGTTTCTAGAAAGAGATGTAATAAGATTATTGAACTCTCCAGCGTAGATGCAATTACGTATCTCTTGGTCGTTTAGCTTTTGACCGCCAGTGTTGAGGCGTTTAAAAACATACCGTCTTATTAAATACGGATCACGTTCAGTGTCGTCACTTTCTAATAATAGGATGATTGACGAAAGAGATGCTCTATCAAGCCCCTTTTTAATTACAGGATGTAACTCTCCGTATTGCTTTCCCTTTAATTGCCCAAAGACTTCTAGGCCTGTCAATTTAAAGTCATTATTAAAGAATTCATCAATCGCATTTAGACGCTGTTGCCCGTCCATTACTTCGTAGGTAGCCATCTTATTTTCGTAAAAAAAGAGAGGAGGGATCGGGATGTTCATCAATAGCGACTCTATTAAGAGCGACTTTCTTTTATTGTCCCACCGGAGACGCCTTTGGTATTCAGGTCTAATATTCAAAATAGATTTATTTCGTATTAAATCGCGAAGCTGCGGAAGAAAAAAAGTGTTGGTTTGGTATACAACACGGAATTTTCCTTTCTTGTATATCTCTTCAATTGGCTCTGGGCTGCCTTTTGTAAGATAATCTTTCCCTTCTTCTTCTTCAAATTCGTTTATGTCGTATTTTCGGCTAGCCATAGATAGCTCCTTCTTATGACCCCTGATTGTTTTACTTTCAATGTAATGTAAAAATGTAAAGGGAATATTGGGGCTTACCCCTAGAAAATTTTTTAGCTAAATTAACGGCTCTTGACAAACCCCTCTGTTTTGAATTTTATTCGCAATACCAGGAGATAGCGAGAATGATCGACGAAATCGACCGCCGAATTTTGATGATCCTTCAGGACAATGCCCGCACCTCCAACGCCGACATTGCCCGGGCCGTGTCCATGGCTCCCTCTGCGGTGCTCGAACGGGTGCGCAAGCTCGAGCGCAAAGGCGTCATCACCGGCTACGAGGCCCGCATCGATCCTTCGGCCGTGGAATTGGACCTGACGGCCTTCACCTTCGTCAAGACCGACGAACCCGTGGGCGCCATCGACACCGGCCAGCAGCTGGCCGCCGTGCCCGGGGTCCAGGAGGTTCATTACGTGGCCGGCACGGCCGCCTATCTCATCAAGGTCCGGGCTCCGGATACCCGTTCCCTGGCCGACTTGCTCAAGGTCATCGGCAGGCTTTCCACCGTGCGCGACACCAATACCACGGTGGTGCTGCAAACCGTCAAGGAAACCGGGGCGCTGCCCCTTGCCAATCCACCCGCATCCGGAGAGGAAAAATGAATCCCCAACTCGACGAGGCCATCCGCCAGCGCGGCAAGGCCTTTTTCGCCAGTATCCGTGGCGAGTCGCCCTCCATCTTCAACAAGGGTTTCTGGACCGGCAAGGTCATGGACTGGGCCATGCAGAACGAGGGCTTCAAGGTCCAGCTGTTCCGGTTCGTGGACGTGTTGCCCTACCTGACCACCTCCGACAACCTGTCGCGCCACATCGAGGAATATTTCTCCGGGGGCGAGGCCGGGGATATCCCGGCCGTGCTCAAGTGGGGCGCGGAAAAGTCCGGCCTGTTCGGGGGCGTGGCGGCCAAGCTCATGGGCAAGGCCATCCGCTCCAACATCGAGGGCATGGCCCGGCAGTTCATCGTGGGCGAGCGGACCAAGGAAGCAGTCAAGAATTTAAGCAAGATCCGCAAGGACGGATTCGCCTTCACCGTGGACCTGCTCGGCGAGGCCACGGTTTCGGAGCTGGAGTCCGACGCCTACCGCGACGGCTATCTGGAGGTCCTCGACGCCATCGCCGCCGAGCAGAAGTCCTGGAAGCCCTTCGGCACGGGCTCGGACGGCCTCGACTGGGGCAGCGCGCCCAGGGTCAACGCCTCGATCAAGCCGTCGGCCCTTTTTTCCCAGGCCAGTCCCATGGATTTCGACGGCTCGGTGGAAGGCATCCTCGCCCGCATGCGGCCGGTCTACCGCAAGATCATGGCCATGGGCGGGGCCATGTGCATCGACATGGAGCAGCTCAAGTACAAGGACATCACCATCGAGCTGTTCAAACGCCTGCGCAGCGAGCCGGAATTTCGCGATTATCCCCATCTTTCCATCGTGCTCCAGGCCTACATGCGCGAGACCGAGCACGACATCAAGGACCTTGTCGCCTGGGGCCGGGCCGAGGGCCTGCCGTTCGGCATGCGGCTGGTCAAGGGCGCATACTGGGACTACGAAACGGTCATCGCCAAGCAGATGGGCTGGCCGGTTCCGGTCTGGACGCGCAAGCCCGAGTCCGACATCGCCCACGAAAAACTGTCCCGGCTGATCCTCGAAAACAGCGACCTCATCTATTTCCAGTGCGCCTCCCACAACATCCGCACCATCTCCAACGTCATGGAGATGGCGGCGGAGCTTGGCGTGCCGGAAAACCGCTATGAATTCCAGGCGCTCTACGGCATGGCCGAACCCGTGCGCAAAGGGCTCCTCAAGGTGGCCGGCCGGGTGCGACTTTACTGTCCCTACGGCGAGCTGCTGCCGGGCATGGCCTATCTGGTGCGCCGGCTGCTGGAAAACACGGCCAACGAATCCTTTCTGCGCCTGAGCTTCGCCGACGGCGAGGCCGAGGACCGGCTGCTGGAAAATCCCCAGCTGACCCTGGAGCGCGAACTGGCGGCCGCGCCGCAAAAGGCCGCCGAGAAAACGCCCATCGACGGCCTGACCGCCTTTCGCAACGAGCCCCTGGCCGATTTCACCGTGGCCGAGCTGCGAAAAGCCTTCCCAGAGGCCATAGCCCAGGTGCGCGGCGAAGCCGGGCGCGTGCTGCCGCTGGTGATCGGCGGCAAGTCCGTGGAAACCGACGACCGCATCCCCTCAGTCAACCCGGCCGATCCCGGCGAGGTCCTGGCGAACGTCTGCCAGGCCGGCACGGTCGAGGTGGACGCGGCCATAGACGCCGCAGAGGCCGCCTTCCCGGCCTGGCGCGACGCCTCGCCCAAGGAGCGCGCCGACATCATCCTGAAGGCCGCCGCCATTGCCCGGCGCGACATCGTGGCCCTGTCCGCGACCCAGGTGCTCGAGGTCGGCAAACAGTGGGATCAGGCCTACAACGACGTGGGCGAGGCCATCGACTTCCTGGAATACTACGCCCGCGAAGCCCTGCGCCTGGGGGCCCCCAAACGCATGGGCCGGGAACCCGGCGAGAAGAACCACCTCTTTTACGAGGCCAAGGGCGTCACCGCCGTCATCGCGCCCTGGAACTTCCCCCTGGCCATCTCCGTGGGCATGACCTCCGCCGCCATCGTGGCCGGCAACACGGTGGTCTACAAGCCCTCGAGCCTGTCTTCGCTCACCGGCTACGGCATGGCGGAAATCTTCAAGGAAGCCGGGCTCCCGGACGGCGTCTTCAACTACTGTCCCGGCCGGGGTTCGGTCATGGGCGACCATCTGGTCGAACACCCGAAGGTCAGCACCATCGCCTTTACCGGCTCCATGGAGACCGGGCTGCGCATCCAGGAAAAGGCGGCCAGGGTGCAGCCCGGCCAGGCCTACTGCAAGAAGGTCATCGCCGAAATGGGCGGCAAGAACGCCATCATCATCGACGACGACGCCGACCTCGACGAGGCGATCCTGGGCGTGGTCTATTCGGCCTTCGGCTTCCAGGGCCAGAAGTGCTCGGCCTGCTCCCGGGTCATCGTGGTCGACTCCATCTACGACAAGTTCGTCTCGCGCCTGACCGAGGCCTGCGGTTCGCTGCGCATCGGCCCCTCCGAGGACCCGGAAAACGCCATGGGCCCGGTGGTCGATCCGTCCCAGCAGAAAAAGGTCCAGGAATACCTGCGTATCGCCCACGAGGAAGGACAGGTGCTGGTGGAGCGGCAGACCTCGGGACCGGGCTACTACGCCCCGCTGGTCGTGGTCGCCGGCATTCGCCCCGAACATCGGCTGGCCCAGGAAGAGGTGTTCGGGCCGATCCTCGCCGTCATGAAGGCCGACAGCTTCGATCAGGCCCTGGAGTGGGCCACAAGCACCCGCTTCGCCCTGACCGGCGGCGTCTACTCCCGCAGCCCGAAACACCTGGAAAAGGCGCGCCGGGAATTCCGCGTGGGCAACCTCTACCTCAACCGCAACTGCGTGGGGGCCATGGTCGGCCGCCAGCCCTTCGGCGGTTCCAAAATGTCGGGCGTGGGCTCCAAGTCCGGCGGCCCGGATTACCTGCTGCAATTCATGGAGCCGCGCGTGGTGACGGAAAATACCATCCGCCGCGGCTTCACGCCCATCGACGAAGACGACGAATGGTTTGAGTAGGGGAAGTGGAAAGAAGAGAGAAGAAAGTGCGAGAGGGGAAACCCTTTAAAAAGGGTTGTCCCCTCTCGCGCTCTCCCCTTCCTAAATTTTATAATAATATACGTAGGTAACGAAGAACACGCTGTAACCGTT